>NZ_CEYDPX010000007.1:52325-56281 GCF_982804495.1 Candidatus Thiopontia autotrophica
ACAATTTCCACACCAGGCTCAATAATTAAAGTGCCACGCTTCTCAATATTAACATCCACATGTAAAATATAAGGAGATTTGCTTTTTTCCCAAGTAACCGTACTGGTGTAGTAACCATTTGATGCATAAATATTGGTTTCAGCATAAAGCTGACTAGACAATATCAGCAAAGATAGAAACCCAATTGCTCTTACAGTAATATAGTTAGAGCCCATAAATAGCATTAGCCTCCACTACTGTTTTACTGCTCTGTCCATCAGTTCCTATACTCTCTACCTCATAATAAAACTGCTTTCCAATGTCAGGATTTGTATATTCATATGCTTCACTAATATCATTCCCCGAAACTACGGCACCTATTCCACGCTCCTTTACCGTGTAACTACACTGTATTTCACTTCCTGTTGTAGCATCAGAAACATCAATACTAATCTCTCCCTCATGAACAGTTACATAATCCTCCGTATCAAGAAGGGCAAGCGGTAGTTTTCCCATTACATTCTGTTTTTCTAGCCAGTACATACCTTGATCTATACAGTCTTCGGCTGCATAGAATGTGTCATATTGTGCTTTGGCAGAATCCACCATCTTGCGCTCTTTTTCTGCAATCATCAGTATTGCAGCCCCCAGCACACCTATCACTGTCAGAATCAGGATAGAGATAAACAGTATGCTGCCCTGTTCTCTTCTCATCCTATCCACCCAATTCCAGATTTCTGGTATATGCTGTAGTGGAAAATACCTCCCGTATATACCCTGTAGTCAAACTATTATGTGTGTTGTCCTCAACCTCAATGGGATCAACATTCTTGTCACCATGTTTTCGTGCAGTACGCACCAGGATTGAGACATCAACACTCCTGATATCTGATATCTCATCACTATTTGGACTGTTTTTATCGGTACCATCAGACATGTTGTATTGAAATTGAAGGTCATCAATATAGTCTGCAACTGCCTGCTCTTCGTAATCTGGATCTCCCCAACTCGCACCATTCATTGACCATTTGGTTTTATATAGTCGATAACGATTATTCTCCCTGTTACATTCACCTGTGTCCGCACACTGGAGTAGAAAATATAAGACCTTGATACGATTATTCTCATCCAGATCATAAGTTACCTCAATTGAATCACTCCCACGATCGTTGATATTATTTCCAGCTACTAGCGCATTTGCAATCAATCCATTGGTGGTATCCAGATCCTGATAACCTGCCATTCGTAGGTCACGCGCAATAATACTAATAACCTGACTTCCGCTATGTTGAAGGGTGGAGAGATCTGTATATTTCTGATATTTCTTATTAACCAGCGCAAATGATGTAAAGGCCATTGCCATAACAATTGAACCAACAGCGGTTGCCACCATTAGCTCAGTCAGGGTATAGCCTGCGCACTGCTGCCTCACTCAGCCTGCTCCTTTTTTCTATATATTCGATGAAAGGTTACATTGACCCCCTGCTTTCCCTTCATCTCTACGGCTAGTAGATTTTGATCCTCTCCATCAACTGCTATGTCTGTTAGTTTTGTGGGCGCTTGATCGGTATCTTTATGGTGAGACTGTTCAAGACGTTTCTTCCATTTTTTTCGTGCCCTGTTTATTTTTCTCTCAGTCTCTTCGTTATTGTAATGACCATCAGTCAGATCCAGATCCATCTCCTTAAAGTTATCTAGATTATCCTGGTCACTACTTATCTCTTCAATCATTGAGCTGGCTGTTACCATAAGCCTGTTCTTTTCAAAGCTCTTTGCCAGTGACTTTTCTGCCACTACAAATACTGAGTATATACCCACAAATCCAATAGAAATAATGGCTATGGAGACCACTGCCTCCATTAATGAAAAACCATCCTCTCTACCTGAAACTTTCATGGTTATCTACTCTATTTTCTGTGTCTCAATAAATGCTGTGGCTGATAACACCCGCACTGCATACTCTCCATGCTTGGAGGTCAGTGAGAGGGTTCCACCATTGGAGGTTCCATCACGAAAAAAACAGAGGTTGTTGTTTTCTGCAGTAGATGAGAGCTCTATTTTTTTCATATAAAGATTATTGTCCATGGCCACCCACATCACCTCACCGCTCTGACAATTAGTTACATGCTCTTCTGAATAATATAGAGTCACAGTATCTTCATTCTCGTCAATCTCTCCTTTAACGGTTGTTCCTCTACTGAGTGCCTCGCCTTTCATATATGAAAGTAGTTGTGCGGTTTTGTCTACCGAGCTTCTCAGGCTTGTCTTGCCAATCCAGCTACCAATTCCAGGAATAGCAACCGCTGCCAATACGCTGAGAATTGCAAATACAGTAATCATCTCTATTAAGGTAAAGCCTCTATTCGCGCGACAGGTTGCTCTCATCAATCTTTCCTGTGTGAACCAGTTCCTCTATTGCTTTCTCCATGGTAATCATTCCCTCTGCTTTTCCAGTCTGAAGGGCGTTGGTGATTTGAGGAATTTTTCCCTCTCTAATCATGTTTCGTATTGCATGGTTACAGATCATCACCTCAAATGCTGCGATCCGACCATTACCATCAGAGCGTTTAAAAAGACGCTGGGTCATTACCATACGCAGTGACTGTGATAATTGTGCGCGCACCTGATCCTGCTGTTGTGGCGGAAAGACATCGATAATTCGGTTAATTGTATTTGGGGCACCGGACGTATGGAGAGTACCAAAAACAAGATGGCCAGTTTCCGCTGCGGTCAATGCCAGTTGAACTGTTTCAAGATCACGCATTTCACCAACCAGAATCACATCTGGATCTTCACGTAGTGCCGCACGTAACGCATGAGTAAAGGAGTATGCATCTCGCCCTATCTCACGCTGTGCAACAATACACTGCTCACTTTTGTGAATATATTCAACAGGGTCCTCAATGGTGAGAATATGTCCCTTTCTAGTCTGATTGATATAACCCATCATGGCCGCCAGTGAGGTTGTTTTACCAGACCCTGTTGGACCAGTAACCAGAACCAAGCCGTTAGGTTTATTTGCGACCTCTTGCGCCACCAGAGGAAGGTTTAGCTTCTCCATTGAAGGAATTTCTGTCTCAATTTTCCTCAGCGCGATTGCTAGGCCAGTTGATGTATAGAAGAAATTTGCCCTGAAGCGGAAGCCAGCAACCTCTATAGCAAGATCCTGGTCTCTGAACTCGTTAAGGTGGCTCTGTTGTTTCTCAGAAAGAAATGTCTGAGTAAATGACTGTATATCTTCTGCTGTTGTAATTTCACCCCCTGGCGATGGGACGATATCACCATTTATACGTAACGATATAGGCTCGTCTGCCTTTATGTGTATATCTGATAAATCATGCCGATCAACCAGAGCATGAATTGTATCGGCAACATCTGCCATAAATCTTTTCCTCCCAACACTATTAGAAATATAATTTATGTATCTATCCATCGTACCTTATACCTATTAATGTATCCAATTTTTATTTATTGATTGTAAGATTAACCAAAATCACCAGAATTGATTACATGACACTAGAATTTAAATTATCACCTAGTCTTATTTATTTAAACCACGCCGCTGTCTCCCCCTGGCCACAGCGTACGGTTGATGCAGTCTCTGCGTTTGCAGTTGAGAACGGCACCCTGGGTTCCAGCAATTACCCTGACTGGGTCAAGACTGAGACCAGGCTGCGTGAGCGTCTCAGCAGGCTGGTTGGTATTGGCACAGCTGACGATATAGCACTGCTTAAAAACACCTCCGAGGGGCTCTCCCTGATTGCACACGGTCTATCCTGGAAATCTGGAGATAATGTGGTGACCTCGGATCAAGAGTTTCCCTCTAACTCAATTGTCTGGGAATCACTGTCACGCTACGGCGTTTTAACAAGAAAAGCAGACCTGAACTCCGCAAAATCGCCAGAGGATGCGCTGTTTGAGGCGGTTGATAGCAATACACGTCTGATCTCCATCAGCTCGGTACAGTTTGGAACCGG
>NZ_CEYDPX010000008.1:0-56084 GCF_982804495.1 Candidatus Thiopontia autotrophica
ATGATCTATACCCATGTGCTGAATCAGGGTGGAAAGGGGGTTCAGAGCCCACTTGATAATCTATGATCCTCCGTATTGCGATCCTCTCTGTTCCTCTCAGAAGAGCATTTGACTATCTTCCTCCGGCAGGTGGTTCAGTGGGTGGGTATCGTCCAGGTATTCGTGTCAAGGTTCCGTTCGGGAAACAACAGCGTATCGGTATTCTGCTGGAGACTACTGCGAAGTCCGATATTCCGGAAGAGAGGCTAAAGCCTGTCACAGAGATTATTGACTCCGCTCCCCTGCTGCCGGAGTCACTCCACTCTCTGCTGTTGAGGTCGGCCAGTTACTATCACCATGCAATTGGGGAGGTCTATGAGACGGCACTGCCTGTTCCGTTGCGACAGGGGAGGTATGCCAAACAGCCTGAACAGGTTATCTACCGTATTACTGAGAGGGGAATTCAGACAGATCTGGACTCACTAAGCCGTGCCCCTCGTCAACGTCAACTGCTGGAGCGGTTGCAACAGGAGAGAGAGCTCTCTGGTTCCAGCACCTTTATGCGAGAGTTGATCAAGAAGGGGTTGGTAGTCAGAGAGAGCAGGGCAGGTTATAACCAACCACCAAAAGTTGAGTCCGATGCCCCGCATCAGCTCAATGGTGAGCAGCAGCAGGCGGTTGATGTGGTTCACAAACAGATGGACGGCGCAGGCAACGACCCGATCCGGCCGGTTCTGCTGGAGGGGGTGACCGGTAGCGGCAAGACTGAGGTCTATCTACAGATCATCCAGAGGGTGATTGATGACGGCAGACAGGCTCTGGTTCTGGTGCCGGAGATCTCTCTTACCCCACAGACTGTACAGAGATTCAGACAGCGTTTTGATCTGCCGATTGCACTGCTCCACTCCGGACGCAACAGCAGTGAGCGCCTTGGTGACTGGCTGGCGGCAAGGGCGGGGGAGGCAAAAATAGTTATCGGTACCCGCTCTGCGGTCTTTGTTCCACTACAATCTCCGGGGATCATTATTGTGGATGAGGAGCATGACGGCTCCTTCAAGCAGCACGAGGGCTTTCGCTACTCTGCCAGGGATCTTGCTATTTTGCGCGGAAAGCAGGAGGGTATACCTGTACTGCTGGGCAGTGCCACTCCATCATTCGAGAGCCTGCATAACGCCGAGTCCGGAAAATACCGGAAGCTGCTTCTCTCTAGCCGTGCCGGTGGCGCCAAGCCCCCGGAAATATCCCTGATTGATGTGCGCTCGAGAAAGATGGAACACCTGCTATCCGCTCCACTCATTGAAAAGATGAGAGAGCATCTTGAACAGGATGGACAGATCCTTATTTTTCTCAACCGCAGGGGATATGCCCCAACTCTCTTCTGCAGAGGGTGTGGCTGGAGCTCGGCCTGTCCACGCTGTGAAATTCACTACACATTTCATCAGAAAAAAAATCGGCTGGTATGCCACCATTGCGGCGGGGAACGGCCTCGACCACCCCACTGCCCTGAATGTGGCAGCCATGAATTAACCGATATTGGCGCAGGTACAGAGAGGATTGAGGAGGCGCTACAGAAAATATTCCCGGAACACTCTGTTGCCAGAATTGATCGTGACACCACCCGTAGGCGAGGATCGATGGATGAGAAGCTGCAACAGATCCATGCCGGGGATCACCAGATTCTATTGGGTACACAGATGCTGGCCAAGGGACACCACTTTCCAAAGGTAACTCTGGTTGCCATTCTGGATGCCGATAGCGGTCTGTTTGGCTCAGATTTTCGTGCAACCGAGCAGATGGGGCAGTTGATTACCCAGGTTGCAGGCCGTGCGGGGCGAGAATCAATGAGAGGTGAGGTTGCAATTCAGACCCACAACCCGGACCACCCACTGCTTCTTACCCTGTTACAGAGAGGGTATCCGGATTTTGCAAAACAGGCCCTGGCTGAACGCAAACTGGCTGCACTTCCCCCATACAGCCATCTCACTCTGATTCGTGCAGAATCATCAAAGCCGCAGGCTGCCATCCACTTTCTGCAACAGGTCAGGGAGATGGCTGTCGGTCATGCCATTTCTCAGGTCGAGATCCTCGGGCCTGTTCCATCCCCAATGGAGAAACGGGCCGGGCGCTATCGAGCACAGTTGCTGTTGCAATCATCGTATCGTAAACCACTGCATCAACTGCTGGCCCCACTGATCCCGGCAATTGAATCAACCAAAGAGGGGCGAAAAGTTCGCTGGTCTGTGGATGTGGACCCGATCGATATGTTTTAAGATGTGACAATGGAGACATGGCAGATCACTACCCATCTTCTTGGTGGGCTGGCAATTTTTCTCTTCGGGCTGGAGCAGCTGACAACAGCACTCAAGGTTGTGGCCGGAGAGCGGATGAAACTGCTGCTCTCTCAGCTCACCACAAACCGTTTTACCGGTGTTCTATCCGGCACCATCGTCACCTCAATCGTGCAATCATCATCTGTCACCACCGTATTGACAGTTGGTTTCATTACCGCCGGATTGATGAATCTGACCCAATCTATGGGGGTGATTATGGGAGCCAATATAGGCACCACCATCACCGCACAGATTATCGCCTTCAACATTACCAAACAGGCGCTGGTGATGATCTGGTTTGGATTCGCCCTCTTCTTCTTTGCCCAACATGAACGCATAAAGAACTATGGCACCCTGATATTTGGCCTCGGCATGATCTTCTTCGGGATGGGAATCATGTCCGATGCTATGGCCCCACTGAGAGATAACCCGTGGTTTCTTGAGCTTATCACCAGCGCAGAAAACCCCCTGATTGCCATTTTTGTGGCGGCCGGGTTTACCGCCCTTATTCAGTCCTCCTCGGCAACCACCGGAATCATTATCATCCTCGCGACCCAGGGGCTGATCACCTTGCCTATCGGTATCGCCCTCTCCTTCGGGGCAAATATCGGCACCTGTATAACGGCGGGAATTGCCGCTATCGGCAAGCCGCGCGAGGCGGTACGGGCAGCCCTGTTTCATATTCTCTTCAATATTATTGGGGTGATGATCTGGTTTCTGTTTGTGGATGATCTGGCGTCGTGGGTAGAGCAGTTTTCGCCTATCCATACGGAACTCTCCGGACTGGAACGGCAAAGCGCAGAGGTTCCCAGGCAGATTGCCAACGCCCACACTCTATTCAATGTGGTGAATATGTTGATCTTCATCGGCTTTGTCGGGCCGATTGTCAAACTGCTGGTGGTGCTAGTTCCTGACAAGAGACAACCCACTACCGATTACCTGGAGCATGATCTGCTCACCACACCTTCGCTTGCCCTGGCTGCAGCCGAGAGTGAGATCGAGGTCATGGGAGATCACGTTATCTCCATGCTTCGACGCAGCATGCCAGAGGCGTTGAGCGGAGACAGCTACTCGCTCCACACCCTGGCAGCGGAACAGCAACGGGTCAAAATATCACTGCTGGAGATTACAGATTATCTGCGCCGCCTCAGTAAACAGGAGCTGACTGAGCATGAGACCACAGAGATGATGCAGTGTCTGGTGGTTACCAATGAACTTGAGACCATTGGGGAGATTATCGAGAGGGGCATCACCCAGGGCGGTCTGCTGCGTCATGACGAGTTGATCAGGGTGAGTGAGGCAACCCAACAACTTCTAACCTCATTCCATCATGATATCCTCAATGCTGTACATCGATCGATACAGGCATTCCATGATCATGATCCGGATTCCGCCCTTCAGGTGATCGAGATGAAGAGCTATATCAAGGAGTTTCAGGAGCACACCGTGCACCATATGATGCGCCGGCTACAGGCAAGTGAGCCCAATCGGGTTGCGGCCTATACCCTGGAGAATAACCTTATTGACCATCTTAAACAGATCCATACAGCGGCCAGGCGAATAGCACGTCATATTCCGCACCATGGACAACAGGATGATTCCTAAAGCTCCCCTATCAGATACTCCTCAAGATCCTCGCCACCCTGTTCCAGCATTGCAAAGCTACGAATAGAGATACCCGTATCATGGATACTATCCCGGTCACCACTAACCAGGGGGTGCCATCCGGGCAGTGATTTACCTTCATGTAGCAGGCGGTAGCTACAGGTTGATGGGAGCCAGTGAAACTCTGCCGTCTTCTCCACAGTCAGGTGGACACAATTTGGTACGTTGATATTACGGTTTGGGTAGTCGCTACAACTACACCGCTCAAGATCGAGTAGATTGCAGGCAATGCTGGTATAGAAGACCTCGCCACTCTCCTCATCCTCCAGCTTCTGCAGACAACAACGGGCACAGCCATCGCAGAGAGACTCCCACTCATCCGAGGTCAACTCGGCCAGGGGGTAGTGCTCCCAGAAACGTTCTCGCACTATTTTTCTGGCCAGGATCTAAGCAACACGATGGCACTTATCGCTGCCAGTACCGTTCCTGTTGTCAGGTAGCCGAAATTCAATAACAGGGCACTGGTAATCAACATGCTGCCACCGGCAATTGCGCTGTAGAGTGCGTGACGGTTGGTACGGAGCTCACTACGAATTTTCTCCAGCTCGGAGGATTTCCACTCCAAAGCCAGCTTGCCATCCTGGGCCTGTTTCAACACCTCATAGATCATTCCGGGGATTTCCGGTATCTGCTCCACCAACTCGGGTCCATGTTGTTGAACCTTCTGCTTGAACCCCTCAAACCCCTTGCGCTGCCGAATCCAGTTCTCCAGAAATGGCATGGCTGTTGCCCACAGATCAAGGTCCGGATATAACTGCTTACCAAGACCCTCAATATATAGAAGGGTCTTCTGCAACAGCACCAGTTGAGGCTGTACCTCCATCCCGAATCGTCTTCCGGTACGGAACAGTTTCAGCAACAGCAGTGCAAATGAGATCTCACTGAATGGGCGCTCAAATATCGGTTCACAGACACTACGGAACGCTGACTCCAATTCGCCAATCTGTGCCGTTGCCGGCACCCATCCTGAATCGAGGTGGAGCTGTGCAACCTTTTTATAATCACGATTGAAGAAGGCGAGAAAATTCTCGGCAAGATAGCGCTGATCATCCTCAGTCAGGCTACCCATGATTCCGAAATCAACTGCGACATATCCAGGCTGTGCCGGATCAGAGACATCAACCATAATATTTCCAGGGTGCATGTCCGCATGGAAAAAGTTATCCCGAAATACCTGGGTAAAGAAGATCTCTACTCCCAACTCCGAGAGTCGCTTGAGGTCTACCCCATGTTGGCGCAGAGCCTCCAGATCGCCGACCGGAATCCCATGAACCCGCTCCATCACCAGAATATTCTCTCGGGTCAGCTGCCAATCCGGCTCTGGAACGGTCAGTACCGACTCTCCATCTGCAAAGTTGCGTCGCACTTGCGAGAGATTGGCTGCCTCACGCATCATGTCGAGCTCGTCCAGAATGATCTGCTCATAGTCTGCAACAATATGTTTGAGGTGAAGACGTCGTCCTTCAGACCAGTAGCGTTCTGCCAGAGAAGCCATCTGTTTTGCCAGCCCCAGATCCTGCCTGATTCTAGCCTCAATATCAGGCCGCACCACCTTAACTACCACATCTCTGCCATCATGGGTGCGTGCAGCATGGAC
This sequence comes from Candidatus Thiopontia autotrophica, assembly GCF_982804495.1. Taxonomy (NCBI): domain Bacteria; kingdom Pseudomonadati; phylum Pseudomonadota; class Gammaproteobacteria; genus Candidatus Thiopontia; species Candidatus Thiopontia autotrophica. The sequence goes on from NZ_CEYDPX010000008.1 coordinate 5,572, forward strand.
CTGCGCTATGGAAGCAGAGGCCAGTGGTGTCTCATCAAAACTCTCAAAGAAGTTCTCTAGCGGGCCGCCCAGCGCCGTTGCAACAATATCCTTTGCCTCTGATCCTGGGAATGGAGGAACTGCATCCTGCAGTTTGGTCAACTCATCTGCAATATCATCCGGCAACAGGTCTCGTCGGGTTGAGAACATCTGTCCAAGTTTCACAAAGACTGGACCAAGATCCTCAAGTGCTCGACGAATCCTCTCACCCTTGACCGCGTCAACTGCGGGGCTACGATCCCTTCTTAACCAGTAAAATGGGGAGAGGTAGAGCAGAAAACGGAATGGACGAAAGAGATGAATAGCCAGAATAATCTCATCCAGCCTATGACGTGCCAAAACACGCTGAATCACCAGTAGCCGCACTAGATGGCGAGCCCCAACCATATGCTATTTCTTGAACCCGCGATGCAGGGCCACAATACCGCCAGTCATATTAAAATATTCGGTACGATCAAACCCTGCCTCGTCCATCATGCCTCGCAATGAGTCTTGATCAGGGTGCATACGAATTGACTCTGCCAGATATTTGTAACTACTCTCATCATTGGCAACAACCTTGCCTATAAATGGCAGGATCTTGAATGAATAAAAATCATAGACTGATTTCAATTTCTCGTCTGTTGGCTTGGAAAACTCCAATACCAGCAATCTACCGCCCGGCTTCAGAGCCCGGTATATCGAGCGTAGTGCCTTGCTCTTGTCGGTAACATTGCGCAGACCAAAAGAGATGGTGATACAGTCAAAACTGTTCTCGGGGAATGGGATCTCTTCAGCATTGATCTGTACATACTCCACATTACCAAGAACGCCCTCATTGATAAGACGGTCACGCCCCTTTACCAGCATGCTTGCGTTAATATCAGAGAGCACAACTCTTCCCTTGGGGCCGACAATTTTTGAAAACTGCAGGGAGAGATCACCAGTACCTCCGGCCAGATCCAGAATCTCCTGCCCCTCTCGAGCACCACTCATCTCGATAGTGAATTTTTTCCAGAGACGATGAACCCCCATCGACATCAGGTCATTCATCAGGTCATATTTATCAACAACTGAATCAAAGACTCCACGAACACGCTTGGCCTTTTCACCAACAGCGACATCCTCGTAACCAAAATGGGTAGTCTTTTCGTTCATGATATTCTCCCAATCAGGTGGCCATGCGCTCTGCTGTTGTCTTGCGCTCAATTCCCTCTGCCTCAAGCCTGTCAAGGTAGTCCTGCCAATACTCATCCATCTTCTCTCCCAGCTGATATAGCCAGTCCCATGAGTAGATACCTGTATCATGGCCATCATCAAATTTGAGCGAAACTGCATAGTGGCCAACAGGATCAATCTTGTCGATGGCAACGTCAACCTTGCCTACCTGCAAAATCTCCTCGCCTGGTGCATGTCCGCGCACCTCTGCAGAAGGGGAGTAGACCCGCAGATACTCTGCTGTGTAGTCCCATGATTTCCCATCATCATAACTTAAGGTCAATACTCGAGACTCCCTGTCATAACGAATCTCTGTAGGTATCTGATGTGTCTGTTCACTCATAATCTCTTGTTATCTCCATTGACCAGATAAGCTCTGATCTTTATAAAACTCCTCTAATCCTGACCACTACGCCATTACATATCCACTACAGTATATAACGACTCAGGTCCTCATCTGCAGCAAGCTCTGACAAATGGTGGTCCACATAATCTGCATCAACCACAACCGTCTCTTCTGAATGGTCAGTCGCCTCAAAGGAGATCTCCTCCAGCAGACGCTCCATAACTGTATGGAGCCGCCTTGCTCCAATATTTTCTGTACGCTCATTTACCTGCCATGAGAACTCTGCAATTCTATGAATCCCAGCATCCTCAAACCTGAGGTCAACACCATCTGTCTCCATCAATGCTGTGTACTGTTCGGTCAGAGACGCATCTGTCGCAGAGAGAATAAGCTTGAAGTCCTCCACGCTCAAGGCAGAGAGCTCAACCCTGATCGGCAGACGTCCCTGCAACTCTGGAATCAGATCAGATGGTTTTGAGAGGTGGAATGCTCCCGAGGCGATGAATAGAATATGGTCGGTCTTGATCATCCCATACTTTGTGCTGACAGTACTTCCTTCCACTAACGGCAACAGGTCACGCTGCACCCCCTCTCGTGAAACCTCTCCACCACTCTGCTCCTCACTACGCCTGGCCACCTTATCAATCTCATCAAGAAAGACAATGCCATTCTGCTCCACACTATTGATAGCCTGTGACTTAATCTCCTCCTCATCGACCATCTTGTGTGACTCTTCCTCCACCAATATCTTCAGAGCCTCTGCAACGCGCATCTTCTTGGCTTTTGGTGGTTTATTGCCCATATTCTGGAACATGCCCTGTAGTTGTGAAGTCATATCCTCCATCCCTGGAGGACCCATGATCTCTACCCCTACTGCAGGAGCAGATACCTCAATCTCAATCTCCTTGTCATCGAGGTCACCCTCTCTTAACTTTTTGCGAAACTTCTGGCGTGTTGGAGACTCCTCCTCTTCCTGTTCAGATGCTGCCCCCCTGCTCTTTACTGGTGGCAGCAGCGCATCCAATACTCTCTCCTCAGCCGCATCCTCAGCCCTGGAACGAACAGACTCAACCGCACTCTCTCGCACGTTTTTAATGGAGATATCTGCAAGATCGCGTATAATCGACTCAACATCGCGCCCAACATAACCAACTTCGGTGAATTTTGTTGCCTCAATCTTTATAAATGGAGCGTTGGCAAGGCGTGCCAGGCGGCGCGCTATCTCAGTTTTTCCCACCCCTGTAGGACCAATCATAAGAATGTTTTTTGGGGTAATCTCGTAACGCAACTCCTCACTAACCTGCATTCTGCGCCAGCGATTGCGCAAGGCAATAGCTACTGCACGCTTGGCTGCATCCTGTCCAATAATATGTTTATCCAATTCGGAAACGATCTCTCTTGGAGTCAACTCATTCATCTCTATTAATCCTTATCACCTAACTCTTCCGTGACCAAGCTTCGGTTGGTAAATACACAGATATCTGCCGCAATACCCATACTCTTTTCAACAATTTCCTGCGCCCCCATCTCACTGTTTTCCAACAATGCGCGTGCAGCAGAGAGCGCATAGTGGCCGCCAGATCCAATGGCAACTGCACCATGCTCAGGCTCAATAACATCACCATTTCCGGTTATCACCAGGGTTTCATTCTCGTCTGCAACCAGCAGCAGTGCTTCCAGTTTGCGTAACATGCGGTCGGTTCTCCAATCCTTGGCTAGCTCAACAGCAGAACGAATCATATGCCCGGAATACTTCTCCAATTTTCCTTCAAAACGCTCAATCAAGGTAAAGGCATCCGCAGTGCCGCCGGCAAATCCTGCAATAACCTTGTCATGATAGAGACGACGAATCTTGCGAGCATTGCCCTTCATCACCGTATTGCCCATAGACACCTGTCCATCACCACCAAGCACAACATGATTGTCACGCCGCACGCAGAGAATAGTTGTTCCGTGGTATTGATCCATGATCTTTTCCAGAATTTTCAAAAAAGGAGTTGGATTCTACCGCAAACTGCTGTCATCGGCATTTTTGAGATTACATATCTTTACGCTTGGCAGGGGAAAACCTGCCATCACTGCTTTTCTGTTTGGCTCTTGGGTGAGCCTGATCATAAACCGCTGCCAGGTGCTGAAAATCAAGATGGGTGTAAATTTGTGTAGTACTGATGTTCTCATGTCCAAGCATCTCCTGGACAGCTCGCAGATTTCCGCTGGATTCAAGCAGGTGGCTGGCAAATGAGTGGCGCAACATATGTGGATGTACCCGGCGATCCATACCCCTCTTTCTGGCAAGCTTCTCCAGGCGTTGCTGAATTGTCCGCACAGCTATACGTTTACCACGTTGAGTGACGAAAAGTGCCTGCTCATCTTTATCAACCATCTGTTGACGAATCCGCATCCACTGCTGAATAGCCTGCTGTGCAACCCCTCCAACTGGCAGTACACGCTCTTTGCTCCCCTTGCCTAAAACCCGAATAGTTGCATCATCAAGACTGATATCCCTGCAGTCCACACCGGCGAGCTCAGAGAGACGAAGCCCGGACGAGTAGATCAACTCAAACATTGCATGGTCACGAATTGACAGTGGATCATCTTCACTAAAGGCCAATAGACTATCCATCTGATCAACATCAAGTGTTGTCGGAAGAGGGTGATCACCCTTGGGTGCCGAGACCCCGGCTGCCGGATTGTAATCAATCCCCTGTTCACGCAGCAGGTAGCGGTAAAAAGTTCGAACTGCTGAAAGATTTCTCTGGATGGTTCGACTGGCAGCTCCACTACGGTGGCGCTGTGCCACAAAATCCCTCAGGTGATGCGATGTTAACTCAAGGAATCTGTCGCCACGCTTCTCAATATGGCTACGAAAATGGGATAGGTCCCTGCTATATGCCTTCAGGCTGTTTGGTGAAAGTCTGCGCTCATTCTGAAGATGATTCAGAAAGCGCTCGATCCAGCTCTCCAGATCGTTATTGCTGCTCACCGTCACAGTGACGTAGTGCCGTACTAACCAGCGATGCAAGCTGTACCAGGAAATGAGTCCCCATCTTTTCGTGATAATACTGCTGGTCAGCACTCCCCAATGCTATCAACCCCTGCCCCCCAAACTCTCCGAGAGGCAGCAAGGCAACTGATGCGCCATGCTCCAAATCATCTCCAAAGATACTTTCACGCTGCTCTTCATCCAACTGACCGCAAAATGGGACACTGTCTTGAAGCAGTGACTCAAACAGTTTATGTGTCTGCTCATTTTCTGCATGTGGAAGCAGAATCACCACCTGCTCAATCCCAAAATGGTCCCGTAGACTCTCATACAGCGAGGCCACAATTCCATCACGACTCTCGCAATTCAACAGCTCAAGAGTAAGACGATGCATGTTTTCACTAAGAGCATCATTTTCGCGCGCAACATGAATCAGGGTGTTGATCTCATTATTGAGACGGCCATTTTCCTTTCTCAACTGCCCAACCTGGCGCTCAATCAGAGATACTGCAGCCCCACTTTGATGAGGCACATTAATCTTATTCAATAGCTCTGGATAGTCTATAAAAAAGTCGTTATGTTGCTCTAGATAGGCAGCAACATCGTCACCGCTAACAGCATGAATCTCTTCATGACTAACTGATTCATGTTGACTCATAACTCAATTACACCCTCAAATACTGTTTCTGCCGGCCCCGTCATCATAACTGGAGCATCACCACCCATCCATCTTACAGAGAGTTCTCCGCCTCTCAAACCAACCTTAACCTCACTGCTCAGCTTGCCCTGTACTATACCAGTTACAACTGCTGCACATGCACCGGTACCACAAGCCATGGTCTCTCCGGTGCCCCTCTCATACACTCTCAGATGAATCTCTGAAGGGCTAACTACCCGCATGAAACCAACATTTACCCGCTGCGGGAAACGTTCATGTGACTCCAGTAGCGGCCCCAACCTATTAACTGTCGCATCCTCCAGCTCATCAACGGCAAGTACCACATGTGGATTCCCCATGGATAGTACGCCCACCTTGAGAACATCACCATCTACCTCAATGTCATATGTGTCCGCCTGCTCATCAGCTACAAACGGGATATCTGATGGTGTAAGAATTGGAGGGCCCATATTAACTGTTACCCATCCATTATCCTGAAGCTTGAGTGTAATGATGCCACTGGCCGTCTCGACAACAATCTCGTCTTTATTGGTTAGCCCCTGGTCACGAACAAAACGGGCAAAACAGCGAGCACCATTCCCACACTGCTCTACCTCTCCACCATCAGCATTCCAGATACGATACCGAAAATCAGCCCCCTCACTCTGTGCCGGCTCAACCAACAACAACTGATCACATCCGACCCCAAAATTACGATCTGCAAGAAAACGAACCTGCTCTGACGTTGGCTCAAAAGGCTCGCTGACCGCATTGATTACAACAAAATCATTGCCCAAACCGTGCATTTTTGTAAAACGCAGTCTCATCTCAGCCCCTCCTCAGAAACTATCTGGAATATGCTCACCAGCATATAGCGACTCAATGGTTTCTCGGTCTCTCACTACGACGGCTCTCTCACCAGAGACCATCACCTCTGCAGCACGTGGACGAGAATTATAGGTTGAACTCATGACAAAACCATAAGCCCCGGATGACATTACTGCAAGCAGATCACCTGACTCCACATTCAGTTCACGATCCTTCCCCAGAAAGTCTCCAGTCTCACAGATCGGGCCCACAACATCATAGATACTCTTTTTACCAGAGGTGCGCTCCTCAACCGGTACGATATTCTGCCATGCACTATAGAGGGCTGGCCGAATCAGATCATTCATTGCTCCGTCCACAATACAGAAATTCTTCTCCTCACCCTCTTTTATAAATTCCACTTTGGTCAGCATCACCCCGCTATTTCCGACCATGGCCCGACCAGGCTCCATTATGATCTCAAGATCCCTGCCATCCAGTTTTTCTGTCACTGCTCTTACATAGGATTCAGGAGATGGTGGATTATCATGATTGTAGTCAATCCCCAGTCCACCACCCACATCGATATGGTGCAAGTTAATACCATCCTCACCAAGCTGATCTACCAGCAGCAACACTCGATCAAGCGCATCCTCAAATGGAGAGAGCTCTGTTAGCTGTGATCCAATATGGCAATCAATACCCATAATTTTAAGATTAGACAGGGTTGCAGCAAGCCTATAGACCTCACGTGCATGATCGATAGTTATACCAAATTTATTGGACCGGAGCCCTGTTGAGATATATGGGTGAGTACCAGCATCCACATCAGGATTGACCCGCAATGATATTGGGGCACACATACCCATGTCACCAGCAACTCGATTTACCCGCTCCAGCTCTGCCTCAGACTCTATATTAAAGCAGAGAATACCTGCTTCCAGCGCCCGTTTAATCTCATCATCACGCTTTCCAACACCAGAAAACACCACTTTTCCGGCATCCCCACCAGCCTTTAATACACGCTCCAACTCTCCAACCGAGACAATATCGAAACCTGCACCCATGCTTGCCAGCAATGCCAATACCGCAAGGTTGGAGTTTGCCTTTACCGCAAAACAGACCAGATGCTCTTCACCATTAAATCCATTCTCAAATGCCTGCCACTGAGCACGAATTGCATTCTCGGAGTAGACAAATAGTGGGGTACCATAATCTTCCGCAAGAGTTTTCATAGAGAGTGATTCTGCATAGAGAATACCCTCACGTTGTTCAAAAAATGAGTTCATGTTTTTTGCTATTGAGCGCGATGCTGTTCCAGAATCAGGGTTCCAAGGCGGTAACGAATCTTATTGATCTCCTTAAGTGTCTCGTCTGCCGCCTCAATCTTCTTGCTCTCTCGCAGAGAGCTCTCTTCCTGCTCCAGACTGCTCAGTCTGGTACGTAACTCCGCCATCTCCTGATGACGCTGACGAAGGCGTGTAGCCTCGTCACGTAACTGTTGTGCCTTTACTGATGATGCCTTTGTAGCCTGTTGCTCCAACTTCTCTGCACGAATATCATCCGGCAGATAAAGATCACCTGCCTGCCCGCAACCAGAAAGTATGGTCACCACCCAAATCGACAACAACGCCATAGATAACTTTTTCATATTCATGGCGATAAGTATAAACTTCATAACCCATGGAAACCATCTCTCATATCACTATTGAACCCCCCTCAAAAGCATCCTCAACCGTTATATGGCTTCATGGGCTTGGGGCAGATGGTCATGATTTTGAGAGTGTGCTTCCAATGCTGGAGCTGCCCATAGATCACGCCATTCGTTTTATCTTTCCCCATGCTCCAGAGCGCCCAATCACCGTAAATGATGGAATGGTTATGCGTGGCTGGTATGACATCACCAGTTTTGATTTTGGTAAACGGGGAGATATTGAAGGGATAGAATCTTCCGTTGAATCAATTAGCCAGTTGATTGACAAGGAGGTGGAGTCAGGAATATTGCCCGGAAATATTTTGCTCGCTGGTTTCTCTCAGGGAGGCGTCATCGCGCTACATAGTGCTCTGCGCCATCCACAACAACTTGCCGGAGTGATGGCCCTCTCAACATACCTTCCATACCCTGAAAAAATCCCGTCAGCCAACAATAAACATCCCGCTACCATTTTTTTTGCACATGGGGTAAACGACCCTGTAGTCCCGTATTCTGCTGGAGAGTCTGCAAAATCGTGGCTAGAGGAAAAAGGATACATAGCCAAGTGGCATCAATACGTGATGGAGCATGCTGTTTGTGCTGAGGAGATTAACGAAATCAGCAACTTTATTCAGGGCCGCCTGTAGGGTGTTGCCTACAAAGAAAAAGGGTCATCTCATGACGAGACAACCCTTTTATCTGTCCACTGTAAGCTGGTATGTATACAGTATCTTTATGGTGCCGCCACGAGGATTCGAACTCCGGACCTACGCATTACAAGTGCGTTGCTCTACCAGCTGAGCTATAGCGGCAAGAGCGCGCATTTTACTGGGAGATCGCAGAGTTGGCAACCAAAAATAGCCCATCCAAAACAAGATTTGGATCATCTTTAAACCTAAAGCGTGAGCTCTCATGTATCTGCCAGGCATCCCCTCCGGTAACCATTAATGCCACATTTTTGTTCCGAGACAAGATATCAGCTATGGCACTGTCCACACTATCTACAGAACCATCTCTATCCATTCGCAACCCCTCTTCTGTACTTCTTCCCAGAGGAAAAGTCTCAGAATACAGTTGATTAGACGGTAAATGTCGGGCTTTTGCTGCTAATTCCCGCGAACTTGCTCCAATGCCAGGAGTAATAATGCCTCCTTGATGGTTACCTTCTCCATCAACAAGGTCAATTGTTACTGCAGTTCCACAGTCCACAAGACAGAATGCTCCGTGAATTTTGTCCCAGGCCGCAATCATTCCCAGCCAGCGATCTATCCCTAGCTGTTCTGGCTTGTAGTAACCATTACTAACATCACCAAACTTCCCTGTGGCACCAATTGATTGCACATCAACCCCCCATAATGTCTCTACAATTTTTTTAATTTGTTGCTCTCGTTGTTCTCCAGCACTATTTGCTAGCCATACCATGGATGGCGCAATATGTTTACCCAAGATCACCGGGAGGAGAGAATCTATGTTTTCATTATCCAGCAGATCAAATCGAGAAATACCACTTACTAATGCCCACCCCAGCTTTACCCTGCTGTTCCCTGCATCAATCAATAACCAGTGTCTCTCTTCCCTCATCTCTTATTCTGCTGAATACGTAGTGAGACATCGCCACTAAAATAGCGGCTAACTGCACCACCACTCTCCACCAGCAACGCTCCAAGTTGGTCAATTCCTCGCGCCACGCCTGCAACTCTTTTTCCTTCCAACTCCAACAACACATGGTGATCACGAACCATATCTAGCTGATCCCATTCGGGTGTCAACGACTCCAGCCCCTCACTCTCAAAACGGTTCAATACCTCAACAACCTCATTCAACAGAGCTGCAGCCAGCTCATTACGAGATGGAACACTATCTAGCTGCTCGGAAAGAGATGTCCATGGCTGCTTAATCCTGCCACCAGCGGCCTGAGAAACATTAACATTCAGTCCAATGCCAATGACTGCACTGGTTGGCCCTTCCGACTCTCCTTCCAGGTCAATCAATATGCCGCCAAGCTTCTGATTCTGAAAATATAGATCGTTGGGCCATTTAAGCTGAACCCCGGAGAGCCAGCTCCTGTTCAGGACAGTAGCCATAGCAATTCCAACAACGATTCCCAGCCCACTTAACACCATTGGCCCTCCAGAAAATTTCCAGAGTAGCGACAGGTAGAGGCTTCCACCAAATGGGGATACCCACTCCTTTCCCCTTCTGCCTCTACCGGCAACTTGATGTTCGGCAAGCAAGACCGCGCCACTGCTGGCACCGTCATGGAGGTTACGCATTAGCTCACTATTGGTTGAGTCACAACTCCATACCATATCAATATGCGGCAGGCATTGTGTCGCCTCAACAGACAACCGGGATCTGATCTCCTGCTCATCAAGAAAAGTGACTGGGGCAGAGAGCCTGTACCCATGACGATTTTCAGAGTAGATCTCCACACCGATAGATTGCAGAGCCTGGATCTGTTTCCAGATTGCTGCACGGCTAACCCCAAGACTATCTCCTAGTGTTGTGCCGCTATGAAGCTCTCCATCCGAGAGCGTTTCAAGAAGCTGCTCCTGAATTGGAGTCATTCTGCACTCAGTGGTTTGATGCCATCTCCTTGGCAACTAGGTACTCAATCACTTTGAACATCTCACGATATCCACCTGCAATCCCTGGGTCAGTCACGTATTTACCATTCACAACCACCGCAGGAACCCCCTTGATTCCAGATTTTCTGGTCATGCGAACAGCCTGCTTTACACGTGACTGCACACTGAATGAACCCCATGCTTTACGAAAATCAGCCGGTGCAACTCCATGCTCTTCAAAGAAGACCTCCATCGCCAGATCATCCCCCAACAGATTTTTTCTATTGTCATTATGAATGGCATCAAACATTGCATGATGCGTCTTATCCAGCACTCCCAGCACTCCTGCAGTATAGAATGCCTGTGCTGCAGGCGCCCAATTCTCTCTAAATATAGTTGGCTGCACTTTAAGGCTTATATTTTTTGGATTTGTATCAAGCCATCTCTGTAAAAAAGGCTCCAGATTGTTGCAGTGAGGGCATCCATACCAGAAATACTCTCGCACCTCGATTGTTCCCGGTTCGGCAACAGTTCGCATAGGCTTGCTAATTCGGGTGTACTCAACACCTTCCATATAATCTTCCGCTGTTGCGGTTACGGTTACAAACCCCATAACCACCATTGCTGTCCATGCAATCCATCTATTTTTCATTGCTTCACCCTCGGTTGTTAATGTCTAAATCTGAGACCATACAGATGATAACGGGTTCACTCTATCTCCACAAAAAAAGGCCGCAGAATCTGCGGCCTTTTTTTATATTTACTACCAATTATTGGCTATAGACCAGCCTGCGCAATAATATGGTCAATAACTGCTCCAATTTCCGCATCACTCAAAGCTGTACCACCTTTTGGCGCCATTGCTGTTCCTGCTACGCCAGCTATTGCACTGGCAACCAGTCCATCACGACCACCAGCTTTTTCCAGTCTTGGGGCCCAATTATCCTTAACCCCAATCTGAGGTGCATTTAGTGCGGGAGCCATTGGGCCGTGGCATGCGAAACAGCCTGCCTGGAATAGTGCCGCACCACCTGTTGCCGCGGAAGCTGGAGCAGCTGCAGGAGCGGGTGCTGCTTCTTTAGCAGCAGCGGCCGGGGCAGCTACTGTCTCAGCCACTACCGGCGCCTCTGGTGCAGGCGCCTCTGGTGCAGTTGTAGCGGCTACAGGGGCAGAAGCCACTACTCCATCCATTGATTGAATATAGGCAGTTACCGCAGAGATGTCACCATCTGTAAGACGACTCGCGACATCCTGCATCATTCTATTTGGATCGTTATAACGAGCACCAGAACCAAACGCATTAAGCTGTGCCGTTGTATAGTCAGCCAGCTGGCCGGTCAACCCAGGCCAACCTGCGGAGTCATTTCCAGCCGCATCTGGTCCATGACAGGCCATACATGCGGTAACACCACGTGCCATATCTCCACCCTGGTAGAGGCTCTTACCCTTGGCTGCAAGCCCTGCATCTACAGAGCCGCCATCAGCACCAGCAGCTGTTGCATAATATGCTGCCAGGTTTGCGATATCTGCATCACTCAGGCCAAGCGCCTGGCCTGTCATCAATAGATCCTTGCGTGCGCCTGACTTGAAATCCTCCATCTGTTTTGCAAGATAGCCAGCGTTCTGTCCTGCCAGAGCAGGAACTGCCTTTGTTTTACCTGGGTTCATAGGATCAGGAAAGGCTGGATTACCATGGCCGGTAGCCCCATGACAGGCCCCACAAACAGCAGCCTTTGCCTTGCCAGCATCAACATCACCACCAGCCATCACTGTTCCAGATATTGCGAGCACAGCTGCTGCAACCAAAGTTTGCGTCAAAACGGCCTTCTTCATCGATTCTTTCCTTCTTGTTAACAACAGGTACACCCTGTACTTACCAAACCCAAACCTGCCCAGCATCCGAATCCACAACATGCAAAATAGATGTTATGGTCAACGGAATATCCGCACAAATCCACATAGAATTAGCCATTATATTCGCAATCACGCCAACTTCAAACTATTCTCGCAATATCTATCCTTTCATCAATCAGAATCGATGAAGCTTCAGCCGGTATAATCCACAGTATGAACCTTAATCAGGCCACTTTTCTAACTAGCGCACCAAACCTCTCTCGTTGTCCACAAGGGAGTATTGCCGAGGTTGCATTTGCTGGACGCTCCAACGCTGGCAAATCCAGCGCCCTCAACCGCCTAACCGGCATCAATGGTCTGGCCAGAACAAGTAAAACCCCGGGACGCACCCAGCTAATCAACTTTTTTTCGCTGGATGAACATCACAATCTAGTGGATCTACCTGGCTATGGGTTTGCCAAAGTTCCTCTCAAGGTGCGCCAACAGTGGCAGCAGGATCTAGGGAAATACCTGCGAGAACGTGAGGCGCTGCGTGGAGTTATCGTCCTTATGGATATTCGTCATCCCATGACTGATAATGACCGACAGATGGTAGAGTGGAGTCGCTGGAGTGGTTTTCCACTCCATATCCTGCTCACCAAGGCTGACAAGCTAAAGCGTGGGGCAGCAATGAACTCTCTACTGAAGGTGCAAAAAATCATCGATCATGAATTTCCCGGTGTTACTGCACAGATCTTTTCTGCTACCAAGGGGGCGGGGGTGGATGAGGCCCGCAGAATTATCCTGGGGTGGCTAACAGAGTAAAAGAGCAAAAAATCAGAGAAAACTTAGTGTGCATCATCCCAGTTTGGTCCGCTACCAATATCAACTATCAGCGGCACATCCAGAACTGCTGCTGTCTCCATCTTCTTTCGCACCATAGAGATTAGCAAATCACGCTTGTCGCTCTCTACCTCAAATACCAGCTCATCGTGAACCTGCATAATCATTTGTGCAGTGGGATTATCCTCTAATAGCGCACCATCAACAGCAATCATTGCACGCTTAATAATGTCTGCAGCTGTCCCCTGCATTGGGGCATTGATTGCTGTTCTCTCTGCATACTGTCTGCGCTGACCATTTTTAGAGGTAATATCAGGAAGATAGAGCCTGCGCCCAAACAAGGTCTCCACATAACCCTGGTCACGCGCCTTCTCCTGGGTCTCATCCATATACTGCCTTACTCCTGGATAACGATCAAAATAGAGATCGATGTAACTTTGTGCTGCACCACGACTAATACCCAGCTGCCTTGCCAGACCAAATGCCGACATGCCGTAGATTAATCCAAAATTAATAGCTTTTGCGCTACGACGCTGATCTGCTGTTACCTGTTGTGGATCAACCGCAAAAACCTCCGAGGCGGTAGCTTGATGAATATCCTTCCCTTCACGAAACGCCTCCAACAACCCCGTGTCTCCAGACAGATGGGCCATAATGCGCAGTTCAATCTGAGAGTAGTCAGCTGCCACCAGCACATAGCCCTCACCTGCAACAAAGGCTTGACGAATTCGTCTTCCCTCTTTGGTTCTGATCGGGATGTTCTGCAGATTTGGATCAGATGATGATAGCCTTCCTGTCACAGCTACCGCCTGATGGTATGAGGTATGAACTCTTCCGGTTCTTGAGTTTATCTGTTGCGGCAGCTTGTCTGTATATGTTGATTTCAGCTTGCTCATGCTGCGATGCTGCAGAATCAACTGGGGCAGTCGATAGTCCTGCGCCAACTCCTGTAGCACTGCCTCAGCAGTAGAGGGCTGTCCCTTTGGGGTTTTCTTTAATATTGGTAACCCCTGCTTTTCATAAAGAATCGCCTGAATCTGCTTGGGTGAGGAGAGGTTAAATTCATCACCAGACTCAATAAAGGCTTCCTGCTCAATCTCCAGTATGCTTTTTGCCAGCTCCTGACTCTGCCGCTGCAACATTGCTACATCAATGGCCACACCATTACGCTCAACTCTGGATAACACCTCCAGCAGAGGCATCTCAACCTCTCTGAAAAGCCTCTCCTGCTCACCCTCCAGTCTTGGCCATAGCTCCTGATGGAGACGTAGCGTCACTTCTGCATCCTCTGCTGCATATGGGGCCGCCTGCGCGACAGGAACATCATCAAATCGGAGCTGTTTTTTGCCTTTCCCTGCCACCTCCTCATAAGAGATTGTCTTGTGGCCAAGATATTTTAGTGCCAGAGAGTCCATATCATGGCGTGTTGCACTGCTGTCAATTACATATGACTCGAGCATGGTATCGAAGGCAATTCCACGTAACTGAACTCCATGGTTGAAAAACAGGGTGGCGTCATATTTCAGATTTTGCCCAACCTTGAGCTGTGATGGATCCTCCAGGAGAGGGCGCAACTGCTCCAGAACTATCTCCCGATTCAACTGTTGTGGTGACTCAAGGTCATGGTGTGCCAGGGGAAGATAAGCGGCATGTCCGGGCTCAACTGCAAACGACACCCCTACAAGCTCTGCCTCCATGGAACGGAGGCTTGTCGTCTCTGTATCAATTGCAAAAAGCTCTGACTGTTTTAGCCGCTGCATCCACTCTTCCAACTGTTGCTCGGTAAAAATGGTATCAACCAGAAGATCTGTGGTTGCTTGTGAATTCTGATCTGCCGATTCACCCTGCAGACTTTCACTGCTATCCGAGAGATCCGCAAGCCATCGCTTGAACTCCATTTCGCTGTAGAGCTGATGTAGCAGATGCTCATCAGGATCTTGTGGTACCAGATCAGAATATGTGGCCCCCAGATCAATATCACAACGAATTGTTACCAATTCACGTGAGAGTGGGAGTTGCTCAAGAGCAGCGCGTAAATTTTCCCCGGCCTTGCCACCAACCTCATCAGCCCTGGCAATAATCTCATCCAGAGAACCAAACTGCTCAAGCCACTTCACCGCTGTCTTGGGTCCAACCTTTGATACCCCTGGTACGTTGTCCGAGGTATCACCAACCAGGGTCAGATAATCAATTATCTGATCCGGCCGCACCCCAAACTTCTCTACCACACCATCTGACCCCATCAATGTGTGAGTCATGGTGTTTATCAGGGTGACATCGGGTCCAACCAACTGAGCCATATCCTTGTCTCCGGTCGATATCAGTACTGGGACATTGTCAGCCTCAGCCTGCCGTGACAGTGTCCCAATAACATCATCAGCCTCCACCCCTTCGTGCACTATCAACGGAAGCCCCAGCGCCTCTATGATTGCATGCAGTGGGGCAATCTGGCTGCTAAGATCATCCGGCATAGGTGGCCTGTTTGCCTTGTATTGTGGATAGAGATCATTACGAAAAGTCTTCCCTTTGGCATCAAATACAACTGCAACCTGTTGTGGCCGATATTCATCCAACAAACTTCTCAACATATTGATTACACCGTAGACAGCACCGGTTGGCTGGCCTTTGGAGTTGGCAAGAGGTGGCAGTGCATGAAAAGCTCTGTATAGATAAGATGATCCGTCCACCAGGATCAGTTGCGGAGATTGTGTCATAAGGGTTGTAAATATAAGTTACTACAGGAACTCTGAGTCAATTT
This sequence comes from Candidatus Thiopontia autotrophica, assembly GCF_982804495.1. Classification (NCBI taxonomy): domain Bacteria; kingdom Pseudomonadati; phylum Pseudomonadota; class Gammaproteobacteria; genus Candidatus Thiopontia; species Candidatus Thiopontia autotrophica. The sequence continues at coordinate 21,296 of NZ_CEYDPX010000008.1, forward strand.
GTCGTATCATCATACCAATAAAGAGCCCGTTGAATAAGTCATATGGGCTGCCCTTTTCATGCCAACAGCATGAACCGAAATAAACAACGTGAATATTCAAAGATCAACCATGGCCCGACTATTTTTCAGCCTGTTTCTGCTTATCCAGTTTCCGCTTATCCATGCAGACCCGAATCCAGTCTCTACTACCCCTCCCGCCATGATCACCATCACCCCGCCTGATTTACCGAAATCAATCTCGCTGGAAGATGAATTAAAGAGAGATGCTAAACCCGCAACACCAACGGGCAAACACTCTTACTTTCTAAGCGACCCAAATGAGGCTGCCTACCTGGAATTTAAACAGGATGATACATCTCCATCTCTCCAGGCCCCACGATGGGAGCTATTTCGCTGGGAATCATCAACAGATAATAACTCGGACAATCGCTAATGTCTGTCTATACAACTGTCTCACAGGATGAGCTTGTCGAACTAATGGGGCAGTACAGTGTAGGAGAGCTAATCTCATATGAGGGCATTCAGGCCGGAATCGAGAACACCAACTATTTTGTATCCACTACAGATGGTGAATTTGTTCTAACCATCTTTGAACAGTTGGAGTGGGAAGAGCTACCATATTTTCTCGACATTATGGCCTTTCTGGCTGAACACAAGGTGCCTAGCGCACACCCAATTGCTGACAAGAGCGGAGAATATCTTCGCAAGTTTCTTGGCAAACCAGCTGCCCTTGTTCAGCGTCTTAATGGTCGTAGCGTGGATTATCCGAATCAGGAACAATGTGCTGCACTTGGCAAGGCCCTGGGGCGAATGCACTCCATGGCTCACAACTTTAGTGGACACCGAGAGAACCCTCGCGGCATCCGCTGGTGTCGGGAGACGATTCAGATAATTGCAGAAAAAATGGGGAGTGATGATAAACAGCTGCTTGAAGAGGAGCTACAGTTTCAATCAGTCTCAAAACGCGGCGAGCTCCCACAGGGCATAATCCATGCTGACCTGTTCAGAGATAATGCCCTTTTTGTTGGTGAACAACTAACAGGCATCATCGACTTCTATTATGCATGTAATGATGCCCTGCTCTACGATGTCGCAATAACCGTTAATGACTGGTGTACAGGTCATGATGGATCTATCAACAGCGCCAGATATAGCTCATTTTTAACGCACTATCGCGAACAACGCCCTGTTACTGAAGAAGAATACCAACTCTGGCCAACAATGTTGCGTGCAGCAGCACTACGTTTCTGGCTCTCCAGGCTACAAGACCTGCACTTTCCGCGCCCAGGAGAGATGACTCATACCAAAGATCCAGACGCATTTCGGCAGATCATGGTATGGCATAGAGATAATCCTCTATCACTCTGACAGCCTGTGGATAACTTTGTGTATAGAATAGATTCAACGAATTCCTGTAGTTGAACAGAGAAAGCATGTCGTAGCTTCCTGATATATCGGACAAAAAATAATTCGATAGATAACAATGAATTACATATTATTCTGCTTTTCTAATAGATATAGAACTTATGGCGCCATCAGTTTTTTCTTGGCTCGCCAAGCTGTTGATATTGTGAATAACGCTATGAATAATGAGTGAGTTACTGAAGATAGTTACCACTCAGCTTGCAGAACACCTGCGAACTGTAATGGAATACAGATCTCACGAATCAATATCTGGAGGTGATATCAACCAGACATTTATTCTGGAAACCTCCACCTCAGAACAGTTTTTTGTAAAAGCAAACAGGGCAGAGCTGCTTGACATGTTTCTGGCAGAGTTTGCTGCGCTGGAAGAGATAAAAAGCAGCAATACACTACTAACCCCATTACCAATACTTGCAGGAAGTGCTGGAGACAGTGCCTTTCTGGTAATGGATTTTATTGAGATGGCGGGAGCCTCAGAAACATCCGAAGAGGTTCTGGGACATGGCTTGGCGGAGATGCACAAGGTTACAAAACCAAAGTTTGGCTGGGATCGTAACAACACCATAGGCTCAACAAAACAGATCAACCGACAGGAGTCATCCTGGGGGAAATTTTGGAAAGATCACCGTATTGCTCCTCAGCTCCAGTGGGCCGCACAACAAGGCGCTGCCCCCTCTATTATTGAAAATGGTAGACAGCTACTTGCACAGATAGAGTCGATTCTTGTGGATCACAATACCATCCCATCTCTGCTACATGGAGACCTCTGGGGAGGAAACTGGTCAACCACAAAAATCGGGGATCCAATTATCTATGACCCTGCACTCTACTATGGTGATCGCGAAACCGACCTGGCAATGACAGAGCTGTTTGGTGGCTTCTCCAACCGCTTCTACAATGCCTATAATGAGAGCTGGACTCTAAGCCCAGGGTACACATCGAGAAAAGATCTCTACAATCTCTATCACATACTCAACCACTTCAACCTGTTTGGAGGGGGGTATGGTCGACAGGCAGAGAACCTGATGGAGAGGATTTTACAAAACCGATATCAGTAATTTCTTATCCGCCCATTGAAAACCTCAACTGGCAATCAACCCCTTATTAATCCGATAATTAACCAGCTCTTGTGAAAATCACAAGACCCTGTTTTTTTATTTGAGAATCGGAACAGATCAAATCATTGCAATGATGCCCTGTTCGGTTCCAGGATTGACAAGGAGTCAAACAAAATGCGCATTATTCTTCTAGGTGGCCCAGGTGCCGGTAAAGGTACACAGGCTAACTACATCAAAGACAAATACAATATTCCACAGATCTCTACCGGTGACATGCTTCGTGCCCACGTAAAGGCTGGCACTGAGCTTGGTGTTGCTGCCAAAAAGATCATGGACGAGGGTGGCCTGGTCTCTGATGACATCATCATGGGTATGGTAAAAGAGCGTATCACCGATGATGACTGCGCAAACGGTTACCTGTTTGATGGTTTCCCTCGCACAATCCCACAGGCTGAAGCCCTGAAAGAGGCTGGTGTTCCGATTGATGCCGTTGTTGAGATCGATGTTCCTGATGAGGAGATCATCAAGCGTATGTCAGGTCGTCGCGTCCATCTTGCCTCTGGCCGCACCTACCACGTTGTTTTCAATCCACCCAAAGATGAAGGCAAGGATGATGTAACTGGTGAGGATCTGATCCAGCGAGAGGATGATCAGGAAGAGACCGTAAAGGCTCGTCTCAACATCTACCATGAACAGACGGAGCCTCTGATCAGCTTCTACAACAACGAAGACTGCAACTACATTAAGGTTAACGGTGTTGGCAGTGTTGATGAGATTAAGAACCAGATCTTTGATGGACTAGGCGGATAAACAACATCTTCCTGAAAACAAAAAAGCCGCTCAATGAGCGGCTTTTTTGTTGATGTGATTACAGGCGATGCCGGCTTTGACAAAACCGATGACATAGATCACGAGCAACAGGACGCAGATCTTGGCGACGTCCATTACGAAGAAATGTAGTACAGCACCCCAGTGGCTTGCTGGTGACAAGGCCAACCCCTGATAAACGAGCAAACTGGCCAGTTGCTCAAACAATGGTTTATTCTCCGGCAGTAGATTGGACAGAAGGAAGCGCAAAGGAAAGCATGGCAGCAGCCAACACGAAACCCGATGACAGCCACAGACAGCCCTCCAGTCCATACGTCTGGTAGATCAACCCGGATAAGACCGTGCCCGCCAGACGGCCACCGGCATTGGCCATGTAGTAAAATCCGACGTTCATCGACACCTGGTCATGATCGGAATAGGCCAAAATCAGGTAGGAGTGCACCGCCGAATTGATCGCAAAGACAATACCGAACAGAATCAACCCTGTGACCAGCACAGTTTCAATTGGCCAGCCCCGCTGCATTGCAATGACAATACCGGCTGGAAATACCGCCAGCACAAAAGCCAAGAATCTTGCAGTTCCTCCACCAGGCCCCTGTCCATGATGACTACGCCGCAGTAGTTTTGGTGCTGACGCCTGTACAAACCCATAACCGATGACCCAGGCTGCCATAAAAGTACCCACGCCGGTCACTGACCAGCCAGCCACTTCCACCAGAAACACCGGCAAGGCCACGACAAACCACACATCGCGTGAACCAAACAGGAAAAAACGCGCTGCCGACAGCCAATTGATCGCGGGCACTTTGGAAAACACCTGGGTAAACTTCGGTTTGGACGTCATCTTGCCAACACCCGAAGGCAGCATGACCGCCGTAATGATCAGCACGACAAACAGCATGCATGCCAACACAATCAAAGCACCGCGAAAGCCGATCCATTCAAGCAATGCAGCACCCACGAAAAAACCACCGCCCTTGAGCGCGTTTTTAGAACCGGTCAGAACGGCCACCCATTTAAACAGCTTTGACTCACCACCATCACCGGCAATAAGTTTTACCGAGGCCTTGGCAGACATCTTGTTCAGGTCCTTGGCAATGCCGGACAAGGCCTGTGCCGCCATCACATAGACCACCGATAACCAGGCATCCGGCACGGTAAGCATCGCCAGCGCTACCACCTGCATCCCCATCCCGATGTTCATTGTCAGGTTAAGACCGATGCGCGCCCCGAGCCAACCGCCGACCAGGTTGGTGACCATGCCGAAAAACTCGTAGAAGAGAAACAGCATCGCCACTTCGAACGGCGAATAACCCAGCAGGTGGAAATACAGCACTACCAGCATGCGGATGGCGCCGTCGGTAACGGTGAAGGCCCAGTAGCCCCCCGTTACAACCAGGTAATGACGAATAGACTGTTGCATGATGCGCGACTATTTATAAGCTCCTCTCCACATGAGGAACACCCAAATAAAAACCGGCATCCTGACTTAACAAGATACCGGCTCACCCTTCTCCCAAATAACCTTTACGTGAAGATCAGACTGCTCTCTTTCTCTGTACAGAATATCTTCTTGATCTGAGCAATAAGAGGCATCATCTCATCGGTTTTGACTGAGCAATATATCTTGTTGTGAACTCTTCTGGATTTCACAATTCCTGCCTTTCTGAGAACCTCAACATGTTGTGAGACATTGCTCTGAGTTGATCCAACATGTCCCAGAATATCATTGACAATCATCTCCTCATCCCCAAGAAGACATAGAATTTTCAGCCTCATAGGGTGACTCAGTGCCTGTAGCGTAGATGCCGTTTGGGTTAACTCGTCCTTGTTGTCAAACACATCGCATTTCTGCTGTGCCTGAAGATTTGATACGTCTTGCAAAATAACACTCCCCCCTCATCTGTTTGGTACCCCTCTCCACCAAAGTTTTTAAGCTCTCCTCCAGTGGTGGGGTGAGGGTATCGTACCATTAACAGCGGGCAGACCTATATACGTAGAAATACGTATTCTGCGGTCAAATTGACAAAATCAGCTGTGGTATTGCGCGCTCAACTCATGAACAGCATCCACAAAGACTCCAGCATTTTCAGGATCTACGTGCTGATGAATGCCGTGACCAAGATTAAATACATGGCCCGAGCCACTACCGTATCTACCAAGTATCGTAGCCACCTCTTCACGAATACGTTCTGGTGTGCCGTAGAGTACGGATGGATCCATATTTCCCTGCAGAGCCACACGATCACCAACCTGGGCACGAGCATTGCCAATATCGACTGTCCAATCCAGACCCAATCCATCACATCCGGTATCTGCCATTGAGTCAAGCCAGAGCCCGCCACCCTTGGTAAAGAGAATAACTGGAACCTTGCGCCCATCGTTTTCGCGAGTTAGGCCGTCTACAATCTGTTGCATATACTGCAGCGAAAACTCTTTATAGGCATCGTGTGACAGTGCGCCACCCCAGCTATCGAAGACCATTACTGCTTGCGCACCAGCAGCAATCTGGGCATTTAGATAAGCTGTCACTGACTTGGCAGTTACATCAAGAATTTTGTGCAACATGGCTGGGTCGGAGTACATCATCGCCTTGGTGATGGCGTACTCCTTGCTAGACTTTCCCTCCACCATATAGGTTGCCAGAGTCCATGGGCTACCAGCAAAACCAATCAGAGGTACCCGTCCATCCAGCTCTCTGCGAATAGTGCGAACCGCATCCATCACATACTTTAGTTCACCCTCAGGGTCTGGCATAAACAGTTTGTCCACATCAGCTGCGGTACGAACAGGACGCTCAAAATTCGGCCCCTCACCCTCGGCAAAGTAGAGCCCAAGACCCATTGCATCAGGCACTGTAAGGATATCAGAAAAGAGAATAGCAGCATCCAGAGGGAAACGTTCCAGCGGCTGAATGGTAACCTCACAGGCCAATTCGGGATTCTTGCACAGATCCATAAAACTGCCGGCCTGGGCACGAGTTGCCTTGTACTCAGGCAGATAACGTCCTGCCTGGCGCATCATCCAAACTGGGGTAACATCTACAGGCTCATGCATCAATGCACGAAGAAAACGATCATTTTTTAGTTCTGACATATATCCTCCTTAAACTACTACTTTTCTCTTCCTCTGTTTTGATGGCGATTTTACTCTACTTTGCACACATTGAATGAAGATAGAACATAAAAAAAGGGCATCCCGAAGAGATGCCCTTTTTCAAAATCTGTTTCGACAGACGAGTTACATCTCTCCGTATTTCTGACGGAATTTGTCAACACGACCAGCTGTATCCACAATCTTTTGCTTTCCGGTAAAGAAAGGGTGGCACTGAGAACATACGTCGATATGCAAAGTATCGTCCGCCATGGTGGACTTGGTTGTAAATGCATGACCGCAACTACAGGTTATGTCTACTTCAGTGTACTCTGGGTGAATTCCGCTCTTCATCACATTATCTCAACTATTCAAATTCATTCTATTGGCCTCAAGGGGCCAAATCCGGACGCGAATTATACCTAAAACAGGTGTTTTGACAACAACTATCGCTTCATTGCATCGAAGAAGTCAGCATTGCTCTTGGTAGCACGCAGGCGTTCAAGCACAAATTCCATTGCTGCCAGCTCGTCCATTGGATGCAACACTTTGCGCAACAACCAGATCTTCTGTATCTCATCAGGATTGGTCAACAACTCCTCACGACGAGTGCCAGAACGGTTGATATTGATAGCCGGGAATACACGCTTCTCAGCAATACGGCGATCCAGATGGAGCTCCATGTTGCCGGTACCCTTGAACTCTTCATAAATAACATCATCCATTCTAGACCCAGTCTCAACCAGTGCTGTTGCAATAATGGTCAGACTTCCGCCCTCCTCCACATTACGTGCCGCACCAAAGAACCTTTTTGGGCGATGCAACGCATTGGCATCAACACCACCAGTCAACACCTTTCCTGACGAGGGGGCAACTGTATTGTAGGCACGGGCCAGACGGGTAATGGAATCAAGCAAAATAACCACATCCTTCTTGTGTTCGACCATCCGTTTTGCTTTTTCGATGACCATCTCTGCAACCTGTACATGACGAGATGCCGGCTCGTCAAATGTACTGGAGACAACCTCGCCCTTTACAGAGCGCTGCATCTCGGTAACCTCCTCCGGACGCTCGTCAATTAGAAGTACAATCAGCTGCACTTCAGGATGGTTGTACTCAATCGCCTTGGCAATATTCTGAATAATTACCGTCTTACCAGCCTTTGGAGGAGATACAATCAATCCACGCTGCCCCTTGCCGATTGGGGAGGCTAGATCTATCAATCTTGCTGTCAGATCCTCTGTACTACCGTTACCACGCTCCATAGTAAGACGGTCATTGGCATGCAGTGGTGTCAAATTTTCGAACAGGGTCTTGTTTTTGCCCTTTTCAGGTGATTCACCATTGATATTGTCTACTCTCTGGAGCGCAAAATAACGTTCTCCCTTCTTCGGAGCCCTGACCGTACCTGTAACTGTGTCTCCCGTACGCATCCCAAAACGACGGATCTGATTGGGTGACACATACACATCATCTGGTCCCGCCAGATAAGAGCCATCACTGGAACGCAGAAAACCAAAACCATCCTGCAAAACCTCAAGTACACCGCCAGCCTCAATGCTATCCCCGCGCTTCGCCAGCCCCTTCAGGATGGTGAACACCAGATCCTGTTTTCTCTGACGATTTTGGACATTGATCTCGCTTGCCTGAGCGATTTCATGAAGCTCTGGAACAGTCTTGAGCTTAAGTTCTGCTAAATTCATTATGATTGATTTTCCTATATAGGATTGGTTGTGAAAGTTTGAATTAAGATTGTTTGGCTGTACCAGATAACCTCGAAGCGAGGCAAAACAGCCGGATTATGTATGGTAAAACTGGTCACGGCCTGAAAGAGACAGGCCGTGACAAAAAATATCTAAATATTTTCCTCAATAAATGCAGAAAGTTGTGATTTGTTAACTGCCCCTACCTTGGTTGCCTCAACGGCACCGCCCTTATAGAGCATCAGAGTTGGAATTCCACGAATACCGAACTTTGGTGGGGTATTTGGGTTCTCATCAATATTAAGCTTTGTTACCTTGACTCGCCCTGCATACTCACCCGCAATCTCTTCAAGTACCGGACCAATCATCTTGCATGGACCACACCACTCTGCCCAGAAATCTACCAGCACTGGAAGCTCTGCAGCCAGCACCTCATCATCAAAGCTGTCGTCGGTAATATGGACAATATCGTCACTCATTGTTTGCTTGCTCCTTTAAGAAGGGATTTTTTTGGGACTGGCATCGCGGACGATGAGCCCTGTAACTGAATGTTTTGGATCTTCTGCCACCTAATAGCAGATTTAATTTCCTCTATTTCAGCTCAATCCCCCAGACAATGCAAGCCTTAATTTTCACATTCTTCAGGGTTCCATTACAGTTTCTGCTATTCTCCGCACCCATGAACTCACAGAACAAAACAAATGATAATCCTAAAGACGACAACAGATCGCATCTTTCAGATACCCTATTCTCATCTCTAAAGCTCTCTCCCGAGCTTGTCAAGGGTGTGGATGCCCTTGGCTTTGAATACTGCACTCCAATTCAGGCAGGTACATTGCCTCTGGCTCTGGAGGGAAAAGATATTGCTGGTCAGGCCCAAACCGGGACAGGAAAAACTGCAGCCTTTCTATTGGCAATCATGGATCGTCTATTAAGAAAACACCCTCCACACTGGAAAAACGTAAATCAACCACGGGCTCTTATTCTTGCTCCTACACGCGAACTGGCAATCCAGATTCACAATGATGCGGAACAGCTCGGTAAATTTACCGAACTCAAACTTGGGCTCGCTTATGGCGGCACGGGTTATGAGCAGCAGCGCAAGGTTATCGAGAACGGTGTAGATATCCTGATTGGTACACCAGGACGCATAATCGACTACTTCAAGCAGCATGTTTTTGACCTCAAGGCGGCCGAGGTTGTAGTTATGGACGAAGCTGATCGCATGTTTGATCTTGGTTTTATCAAGGACATTCGTTTTCTTATGAACCGCGCCCCTAAACCGGAAAAACGTCAGAGCATGCTCTTCTCGGCCACTCTATCATTCCGTGTCATGGAACTGGCATACGACCATATGAACAGCCCTGAACAGATCAAAATAGAGCCTGAACAGGTTACCGCCTCCAATGTGAACGAGGTAGTCTACTACCCGGCCAACAACGAGAAGATACCCCTGCTGATTGGTTTGATGAAGGATATGGCTCCGCACCGTAGTATTGTCTTCGTTAACACCAAATTTGAGGCTGACAAGGTATGGAGCTTCCTCGAAGGCAATGACTTTCCTGCTGCTGTACTCTCTGGCGATGTGCCACAGAAAAAACGCCAACAGCTATTAGAGAAATTTCAGAAGGGAGAGGTTCCCGTACTGGTTGCTACAGACGTTGCTGCACGAGGCCTGCATATCCCAGAAGTCAGTCATGTCTTTAACTACGATCTGTCGCAGGATCGTGAGGACTATGTTCACCGTATTGGCAGAACTGCCCGTGCCGGTGCCAGTGGAGATGCCATCAGTTTTGCCTGTGAAAAATACTCCTTTTCACTGCCTGATATCGAAGACTATATCGACCACAAGATTCCAGTCGGAGCAATTACCAGCAACATGCTGGCTGAACTGAAGCCACCTGTCAAACGTCCATCAAGAAATCGAGGGGGAAAAGCGGGGAATCGCTCTTCCAACAATGGGTATCATGGCAAATCTCACTCAGGACATAGAAACGGGCAACGTAGACGCCCCCGGAACCGCTAGAGTTGTTACCTGACTGGTATTAACTCACGAAACCCGTTAATTGCATCAAAATCCTCCACACTCTTTGGAGGATTTTTTGTGTCCGGCTGGTAAACTGCCAACAGGTGGCAAATTCCGTACTGCTGCGCCGAGCGCAACACACTGAGGCTATCATCTATCAATAGCGTCTGTTGCGGGTCAAATTGTTCATGCTCCTGTAGACGCTCCCAAAACTCCGGGTGCTCCTTTGGCAGACCAAGATCATGCGCACAGATGATCTCATCAAGATATGGACCGAGTTCAGTTTTACGCATCTTCAGATCAAGACTTTTGCCATGAGCATTGGTCACCAATACTGCACGCCGCCCTGAATCACGTACTGCATCAAGAAAATCACGTACATGTGGATGCTCTGCAATCAGATGGTGGACCTCCTCCTTGAGCTGGAGAATATCAAGGTCCAGCTCTCTGCTCCAGTGGTCTACGCAGTACCACTCCAGCGTCCCTTCAATCGCCTGACAGCGCTGGTAAACCTCCTGCTTTGCCTCATGCAGTGAAAGATTCTTTTTCTCTCCATAGCGCATGGGAACATGCTCCAGCCAGAAATAATTATCAAAATGGAGATCCAGCAGGGTTCCGTCCATATCCAGAAGAACTGTTTCGATTTGTGACCAATCAACCATAGTGGGGTAGGATACTCCATATGTCTAAAAATCGAACCCCTCCAGAGATTCTGAATACCAAGATCTGTGCAAAAAGCCGCCTCTTCACTATAGAGTCGGTTGATCTTAGATTCTCCAACGGAGTAGAGGCACAGTGGGAGAGATTGAAGAGCTCGTCTCGTGGAGCAGTTCTTATAGTACCAATGGTGGATGAGGATACCGTGCTGATGATTCGAGAGTATGCCGTTGGGGTAGGCCGTTACGAGCTAGCCCTTCCAAAGGGGAAAATAGATGTGGGTGAATCCATTCTGGAAGCAGCCAACCGAGAGATGATGGAGGAGGTAGGTTATGGTGCCAACAAGTTGGAGCATATTGACTCCCTTACCATTGCGCCCGGTTACCTCGGCCACACTACCCATATAGTTGTTGGTAGAGAGCTATACGAGAAGAGACTGCCGGGAGATGAGCCGGAGGAGATAGAGGTCATTCCCTGGAAACTTAGCCAATTGAATAAATTAATCGAACAAGAAGAGATGACCGAGGCTCGCACTATCGCTGCCCTGTTTATGGTTAGAGAGATGCAATAATGAATACCCTTGAGCTACAACCACTAATTGCCCCTCTGATCTCACTGACTCAGCGTGCCGGTGAGGGCATCTTGAAAATCTACGATGCCGGCTTCTCGGTCACTGACAAGAAGGACGACACCCCACTTACCGAGGCCGATCTAGCTGCCCACACTATCATCACCGAAGGGCTGGCACAGCTTACACCCGAGATACCTGTTCTCTCCGAGGAGTCAGATCCCATTCCGTTTGAGGAGAGAAAACAGTGGCAACGTTACTGGTTGATCGACCCCCTTGATGGCACCAGAGAGTTCATCAAACAAAATGGTGAGTTTACCGTCAACATAGCCCTTATTGAGAACCAGCGCCCAATTATTGGAGTAATTCAGGTGCCTGTTAACAAGATTCTATACTATGCATGGCGTGACGGAGGATCATGGAAACAGCTTCCCGACGAATCGCCATCACAAATCCATGCTCGCTCTCCATCAGAAGAACAACTGGTGGTTGCAGGCAGTCGATCTCATCACAACGAGGTTATCACCGACTTCCTGGACAAGATTGGCTCACATCGCATCTTCCCCATGGGCAGCTCGCTCAAATCATGCCTGATTGCCGAAGGCAAAGCTGACCTCTATCCTCGTCTTGGGCCTACATCAGAGTGGGATACCGCTGCAGCACAGTGCATTGTTGAAGAGGCTGGTGGACAGATTACCGATACCGCAATGAATCCACTGCGGTACAACACCAAGGAGTCTCTGCTGAACCCGCACTTCTTTGTTTTTGGAAAGGGAACGCGCAACTGGTCACGCTACCTTTAGAGATACCAGGCCGTGAGCCTGAGGAGCCTCTGAAAAAGCTTGATGGGATGGAGATCTGATTGGGTCACGACGTGAGCTGCCCTAAGACTGAACAGCAGGGATTGGGCAGCAGTCATCGCCGTAGACCGCCATGACCTCTTTTAGCTCCTCCAGCATCGATTTACACTCATCAATCGACAGATTTTCACAGGGGTGAACCTCCTCTCCTGCCTCTAGCTGACGAATGATTTCACGCGTCTTTTCGCAGCCCATCTGACCAACGATCTCCAACGCTCGATCAACCTTCTTCTGATCCATAACTAATCTTATCCTGCTGACAAGCAGCCCTTATAAACCCAATATAAGCGAATCATTACATAAATTCTGGAACAAAAACACCCGTCCATACAACAAGATGCTCGGCTTTCTACGTATTGACGTCAGCTGACGTCAACCTCCACTTCAACAGAGCAGGTCCTACCAGTGTGGTTACAACTGTCATAATCACCACGGCAGAAAAGAGCGATGGGCCAAGAACACCAAGCCCTTTTCCTATCGCTGCCATGATAAGTGCAACCTCGCCTCGAGGAACCATGCCCGCACCAATAGCTGATCTTGATAGATGACGTTCTGCACCAAGCCCGCTGATCATCTTGCCAACAATCGCAACAATAGTCAGAGCCGAAGCAAGCAGAACAATCTCCTGATCAAGAAAAACCTCAAGCTTTACCTGCATCCCCATCAACACAAAGAAAATTGGAGCGAAGACAGCCTCAAAGGGGCGTATCTGTTCACGAATCTCATGATCAAGCCTACACTCTCTATTCTCTAAATCGCACTCTTTCATCCAGTAATTGAATTCATGGTTGCTCAGAATTAACCCTGCGGCAAAGGCCCCTACGATTGCAGAGAGGCCCACAAAATCAGCCAACCAGGAGAGGCTGGTCAGCATCAGGAACGCAATAAACAGCTCTGCCTCCCACAGATCAAGGTGGTGAAGATGCTTGATCACAGCACGAATTATCCTGGGGACCAGCAGATATATAGAGGCCAAAAACATTGCTGCCTGAATAATGGAGTAGACAATACTTGTCATATCCAGGCTGCCACGAGAGACCGCATCAATACCAATTGCCATAAGAACCAGCCCCAACACATCATCAATAACTGCCGCACTCAAGACAACACGTGCAACCTCAGTGTTGTCTTGGTTGAGGTCATGAAAAACCCGTGCAGAAATACCAATGCTGGTGGCACAAAGCGCAATAGCAACCAGTAGATTAGTGGTCCAGTGAGCCTGGGGCGCAAGCAACTGCATTACTCCAATACCAAAAACAAACGGTGCAATCACCCCAATCATTGCAACCCGAAATGCCGATTTTGCCGATGCTTGCAGCTCGATTGTGGATGAGTTCAGCCCAACCGCAAAAAGCAGAAAGAGCAGGCCAATTCTGGAAAAACTATCAATAATCTGGATTACATCAGTAATTTTACCGCCCTGAGAGCTAGAGAGAATTGGTAGCATCTCATCTGCCAGCTCATCTCCAAGGGTGATCTTAAGAGCCTGTTCAAGCGTGACACCCGCATCAAGAGAGAGGTTTATTGCATTGAATACCGCGCCTGATTCACGCAAAACCGAGATCAGATCACTTCCAATCCAGTAACCAATATTTCCAATCAACATCCCAAAGGCAAGCTCACCCAGCACAGATGGCTGATTGAGACGTTTTGCAATATGTCGCCCCAACAGAGCCAACAGCGTAATAACTGTTAGCCCAAGAAGAACTGGAGCTACAGGATCGGTGTGGATAGATTCCATATCGTTTTAATCATATCGTCAATCAGACTTGGCGGCTACCACACCCTGGATTGCCAAAAAAGAAAACGACCTACCGGATAACCGATAAGTCGTTGTTTATATGGTGGCCGGAGGTGGAATCGAACCACCGACACGAGGATTTTCAATCCTCTGCTCTACCAACTGAGCTATCCGGCCAAAAACATGTTCTGCTCTCAATAACAGAGACTGCGAAAGGATGCGTATTGAAGCGCATCACGGAGCTCTGGTCAAGAGATTGGAGGATTCATTCTGCTATCACTCTGTTCCTGCCCTCATTTTTAGCTCTGTATAACGCCTCATCTGCCCGTTTAAGCAGATCATCAAGATCTGCATCCTCAACCATTGCAGAAACACCAGCACTGATAGTCAAGGCATCTACCGGAGAAAAATCTGTATATTCAACTGTTGAACGAACTCTCTCTGCCAACCTCATACCTCCGTCAATTGCCGTATCCGGTGCCAGCACTACAAACTCTTCCCCTCCCATTCTGTACAAACTATCTGTATCTCGCAACAGACTACTTACAACCTCAACCAAATGAATCAGCAGTCTGTCTCCAGCCGCATGTCCGTACCGATCATTCACCTCCTTGAAGTAATCAAGATCAAACATTATCAGAGAGAATGGGTGACGGTACCTGCGGTATCTCATCATCTCTTGGGTTGCTCTATCCTGCAGTGCCTGGCGGTTTAGTGCGCCAGTCATATTGTCGTGAATTACCAGCTCCTGCAGGTCTGTCTGGGAGCTCTTAAGATTGTCTAGCTCCTCTCGATACTCTGTAATATCTGCCGAAATGGAGCCAACACCAACCAGCTTATCCCTGTCGTCATACATGGGAAAAACTGTAGTCAGATAGCAATGCCGCCCATCAGTCAGAGTAATCTCTTCCTCAAAGGTCATCTCCCTGTTCTGCTCAACAGTCAATTGTTCGTTTTTTCGATGACCCCTAGCAAGCTCTTCGCTGTAGGCGCCGAAATGGGGTTTCTCAAGAATATCTTCTGAATTGACCCGGAAAAGGTTTATCCACCCCTGGTTTACCCACACAAACCTACCCTTTATATCCTTGAAATAGATAACAGGTGCACTGCTGGCTCTCAGTGAATCTACAATATTCATGCTGCTCATCTTGCCCCTCCAGAAGAAGCTCGAGTCTGCATTGTCTGCCTCTTTATAGAGGTCGTCAATCAAGAAAACCACCATTCCATTGACACCACAGGTAGATCGAACGACAATCCGCGGCTGACAACAGATTCAAACAACTACCTCTGACCCACCATGGTTATTCTTCTCAACGGTAAAAACCGCACCCTTCCAGACAAATCTACAGCCGCAGACCTTATCGAGGAGCTGCAACTAACGGGAAGACGAATTGCAATAGAGATCAACCTGGAGATTGTCTCCAGAAGCGGCTACGAGACACATCTACTACATGATGGAGACAAGGTTGAGATCGTCCACGCTATTGGTGGTGGTTAAAGAGTAAACAGAGACAACAGAAACATCAGGAAAACAATGTTATGGATACAAATGACGGCTTTGTAATTGCTGGAAAAACATACAACTCCCGCCTGCTGGTTGGATCAGGAAAATACAAGGATCTGGAAGAGACCAGATTAGCCACAGAGGCCAGTGGGGCAGAGATTGTGACTGTCGCTATTCGCCGCTCCAATATTGGACAGAATCCTGACGAACCCAACTTGCTTGATGCCATACCCCCAGAAAAATACACCATTCTGCCCAATACAGCTGGCTGTTTTACTGCTGATGACGCAATTCGAACCTGTCGCCTGGCGCGTGAACTACTGGACGGTCATGATCTGGTTAAACTCGAAGTTCTCGGGGATGAGAAAACCCTGTACCCGGATGTTACCGCCACACTTGAGGCAGCAGAAGTTCTGATAAAGGATGGCTTCAAGGTCATGGTATATACAACTGATGACCCACTAATTGCCAAACGCCTGGAAGAGATGGGATGTGTAGCTGTTATGCCTCTGGCAGCCCCAATCGGCTCTGGGTTAGGAGTCCGCAACCCCCACAATATTCGACTTATTGTAGAGAATGCCAATGTACCCATTCTGGTAGATGCGGGAGTTGGAACAGCCTCGGATGCAGCCATTGCCATGGAGCTGGGCTGTGACGGTGTATTGATGAATACTGCAATTGCAGCAGCCAAAGATCCAGTCTTGATGGCATCAGCAATGAAAAAGGGAATTGAGGCAGGTCGTGAAGCATTCCTTGCTGGACGCATGCCCAAGAAAGCCTATGCTAGCGCCTCTTCTCCAATAGACGGGCACTTCATCTAACAGGCTACACAACCGTGGTCTCTCCAGAAAAGCTGTTCCACATTCGCTCTTTTGTGCGCCGTGAGGGGCGTATGACCAGGAGTCAACAGCGTGCACTTGATGAGTTATGGCCCAGATTTGGTATTGATTCCGGTGACGCTATGGATCCTCCCGCCCTGTTTCAACGTAGTGCACCACTTCACCTTGAGATCGGCTTTGGTATGGGTCATGCCCTGCTGGAGCTGGCTCTGGCAAACCCCGGTTCAGACTATCTTGGAATTGAGGTACACCGCCCTGGAGTTGGACGGCTGCTGGATGAGATTGACAAAAAGGGGGTCAAAAACATCCGTCTGCTAAAACATGATGCCATTGAGGCCATTAGTGAGCAGATTCCGAAGGGCTCCCTTGACTCGGTTATGCTATTTTTCCCAGATCCGTGGCATAAAAAACGGCACCACAAACGCCGTATCGTGAAACCTGAATTTGTCAGAAAAATTCATAACATTCTGAAGCCTGGAGGAGTATTCCACCTGGCAACTGACTGGGAAGAGTACTCGGAGTGGATGATGGAGATCATTAGCAATGAACCTGGTCTTGTAAATGTGGCCGGGGCTGGCAACTTCTCAATACGACCTGAATCTCGCCCAGTTACCAAGTTCGAAAAACGTGGGATAAGACTGGGTCACGGGGTCTGGGATCTGCTCTTCGAGAAGATTGAAGAGTAGGATATACTCGTCAAAACTTTCAAGGAGGATCATGATAACCATGGAGAGAAACCGCTTTACCACTGCACTCTATCTGGTTGCACTTACTGTTGGAGCTGTTATTGCCTACAAATTGGGAGGATTATGGGTCCAGGATGAGAACCCTGGCCCTGCAGAGCAACAGTCAGCCTCGATACCGCCTCGTACTATCGACTTTCAGCTTGATGGGAATGTAATCAATGCCTGGGATATTCCAGCCTTCTCTCTGGAGGATACCAACGGGGAGTTTCATAGTCTGAGTGACTGGAAGGGTAAGGTAATAATGCTCAACTTCTGGGCTACCTGGTGCCCTCCATGCAAATATGAGATTCCTGAGTTTATTGAGTATCAGAGCCAGTATGGCGAGAATGGTTTTCAGATTATCGGTATCGGTATTGATGATCCAAACAAGATAAAAAACTTCGCCCGCACCCTAGAGATCAACTATCCAGTTCTGCTAGCTACCAGCAGCGCAATCATGGCTGACTGGGGCAACAATGATCAGGTTCTCCCATACTCTGTGGTTATTGATAGAGATGGTCGTATTCGCTATATTCACCGCGGTCAACTTAGCAAGCTCTCATTCGACAGTGAGATAAAACCAATTATTTTAGAGTAAAAATTGATTATGGGATCAGATGAAAAAATTGTTATTCTAGGTGCTGGATTTGCTGCCCTGACTGCGGTCAAGACACTGCGCAAAAAACGTTTCAGTGGCTCCATCACCATGGTTGCTTCGCGCCCAATATTCTCCTATCTACCCAGCACTATCTGGATACCATCTGGCCTGCGCTCACGTGAGGATCTGGAGATCCCTCTGGAAAACTTTTTTGCCCGTTTTAATGTACGTTTCTTTCAGGGTAGCGTTACCGGCCTCGATGCAGAGAGCCGTCAGGTCAATACTGATCAGTGCGCACTGCCTTATGACCGTCTACTGATTGCGAGTGGCGCCAGCTTCATCAAGAAACTACCTGGAATCAAGGAGCATGCAATTATCCCTTGTGATGGCATTCATGCTGGTGAACAAATTCGTGACCGCATCGCAGCAATGGATGGTGGATCAATCGCAATGGGGTTTGGGGGCAACCCTAAAGAGCCTGCAGGAATGCGTGGTGGGCCGGTTTTCGAGTTCCTCTACGGCATTGATACCCTGCTACGCAAACAGGGGCGACGTGATCGGTTCAAAATCACCTTCTTCAGCCCGGCCCCTGAACCCGGCAAAAAACTTGGGCCAAAAGCCGCTGGGGGGCTGTTGCGTGAGATGAAAAAACGTGGGATAGAGACTCACCTCGGGCACAAAATGAAAGGCTTCACAGAAAATTCTGTAATTACTGAAGGGGGCGAGATTGAGAGTAACCTCACCCTGTTTATGCCTGGACTAACAGGTTCCGTATGGCTTTCTGAGAGTGGTCTTCCACTATCCCCGGGGGGGTTTGTTGTTGCTGACAAGGGAGGTCGCGTCCCCGGCTTCAACAACGTCTATGTTGCGGGTGACAGCGGAAGCTTTCCTGGCCCTGAGTGGATGCCAAAGCAGGCTCATATGGCAGATCTACAGGCTGCGGCTGCAGTCAAAAATATGCTTTCGGATATGACAGGAAGCCCTGAGAATCATCACTTCAAGGTTGAGCTGATATGTATTGTTGACTCGGTCAACTCTGGAGTTCTGGTATATAGGGATATGAAGCGCGCAATAATCTTCAAGACCCGTCTCTTTCACTGGGCCAAACTTCTGTTTGAGTGGATCTATCTGCGCGGAGTTCGCTAAGAGCCGCCCTGGCAGTCTGTCCGGGAATAGTTACGGCAGGTTACGGTTTATAAAGTCCCGCACAAAAGATTCCGGTTTGGCGCCCTGAAATCGCTCCACCTCTTCCCCATCGATAAAGGCGATTACTGTTGGAAAGCCACGTGCACCAAAGCGCCCGGCAATCTTCATATTCTCATCCTCTGCCTCAAGCTTGGCAAGGATAAACTCTCCGCTATACTCCCGGTCCAAGCGCTCAAGAATAGGCTCTAGCACCTTGCAAGGACCACACCACTCTGCACTGATGTCCAGCACTACCAGATGTTTTGAGGACTCTGCAATGACTGTCTGATCGAAATTATCGACATCAACCTGAATCAGAAGGCCTCCTCCAGAGAATCCCGGCGTGCATTTTTCTCCTCTTCCTCTTCACCCTCAGGGGTGATGAGAGCACAATAATTACTGCCGAAATCCTCTCCATCAAGGCGGCGGTAGATATAGTCGATAGCCATATCCTCATTGGGATGAATATTCTCTGCACCAACATGTCCAAACAGGCCTGTGCGCTGCATGACCTTGTGGATCTGCGCCTTGAGACCACTAAACACCAGAGTAATCTCATTATCCTTTAGCCGGTTAACCAACTGATGAAGCATCTCCTCACCAGAGGCATCAAGCTGATTAATGGCATCACCAACCACCAGGACATACTTTACATCCGGGCGTGCACATAACGCCTCAAGAATTGCCTCTTCAAAATAGGAGACATTTGCAAAGTAGAGAGAGCCATCAAAACGAAGAACTACAATGCGCTTATCCTGTGGAAGATTATGGACACTGATATCGCGCAGGGTTCCATCAGCATAGCGCCCCAGAATTGCCACACGAGGCTTCATTGTTGTATAGAGGTATAGACCAAGCGCCAACAGGGCACCAATCATAATGCCTTGATCGAGATGGGGGGCAAACCCCAGAGTTGCAACAAATGTAACTATTGATGCTGCACCATCATGTTTATTGGCAATCCAGGTATGTTTGAATGCCTTGAAATTAATCAGGCCGATTACTGCCATCATGATTACCGCTGCCAGCACAGCCTTTGGCAGATGATATAGAAGCGGGGTCAGAAAGAGCAGGGTTATCAGCACCAGTACTGCAGTAAAGACCGAAGACATTCCAGTCTTTGCCCCTGCATTGAGGTTTACTGCAGATCGCGAGAAGGAGCCACTGGCCGGATAGGCTTGGGAGAAACTGCCCACAATATTGGCCAACCCCTGTCCAATCAACTCCTGATTAGGGTCAACCCTATCCTTGGTCTTGGCTGCCATCGCCTTGGCGATGGAGATCGCCTCCATAAAACCAACCATGGAGATAACAATTGCACTGGTAAAGAGAATACCAAGCACCTCAAGGTTGATGGTTGGAACCTTCATCTCCGGAAGGCCTTCAGGAATCTCTCCAACAACTGCACCCCCCATACCCTGGAAACCGATCATGTAGCTCAATACAGTAGTAATTACCACAGCCAACAGAACTCCTGGCAGTTTGGGCATAAACTTCTTGGCTCCCATCATGATGGCAAAGGCCAAAACCCCCATAAAGAGGGTCATCATATGAGTATCACCCAACTGCTGCAATACTCCCCAGATATCACCAATAAAAAAGTCACTACGATCCTTGGTTACTCCAAAAATCTTGTTTAGCTGAGAGAGGCCAATAACCATCGCTGCTGCATTGGTAAAACCAACAATCACCGGATGTGAAAGAAAGTTGACCACCACTCCCAATTTCAACACGCCAAGCGTTAACTGAAATAGCCCGACTAGAAGAGCCAGCAGAACGGCCAGTGGCACATAAAACTGAACCAACTGCTCCTGATTCATTGCATCAATACTGCTCACACCTTCAGGCAGGTTGGATTGCAGTGCAGTTCCCACAGCAACAGCGGTTAACAGCGAGACCACCGCAACCGGCCCAGTCCCTAACTGTTTGGAAGATCCCCAGAGCGCGGCCACCATCACCGGCAGAAACGATGCATATAGTCCAAAGTAGGCAGGAAGCCCTGCAAGCTGAGCGTAAGCCATGGACTGAGGTATAAGTACCAGGGCAACCGTAATACCCGCTATGAGATCAGCACGAATGGTCTCTCCATTCATTGGGAACCATTTCAGAAAGGGGAGAAAACGCTGGATCATTTCCATAAAACTATTACCGTTCAAAGGGTTACAAGGCACTCATATAACAACAAAAACACATATCAGACGACATAGAGACGATATGGAGCAGACGAGCTTGCTGGAGTGGCGGCAGATGATACCAATCAATCCCTTGTGATTCAAGGGAATATAAGAGCATAGCGGATTCCTTATTTTGCACGATCCTCCCCAACCTCTCTCAAAGTCAGCCTGTATAGCATCCAAACCTGAATAATGTGTATGGATAAAATTCAAAACATATCAAGACCGGCCACCTACACAGTAGACAAGAGTAGTCGAACCGGGGGATCATACGGATATGAAGCTACCATTACTGATTCTTCTGGGCGGCATCCTGGGAGGCTGTGCCAGCAGCAACCAGTTGCCGCCAGACACCACAACAGCCGTCCTCATCCCTCCTGTTAGCTGGAGTGCTGTTACGGCTGAAAATGCGGTTAGGCCAGGATCGATTACAGATGAATGGCTAAAAGATTTCAACTCTCCGCAGCTTGAGCAACTTGTTGCAGAAGCCATTGCCCATAATCATGACCTGAAGATTGCCGCACTTAATTGGTATAGCGCCAATGAGACCGCCTCCATAGCATCATCCAATCTTCTCCCCACTATTGAGGGAGGCATCAGTTCCAAACGATCTCGTTCAATCTCATCTACAGATCGTGCATCAATCAGTAACCGCCACACTCTTGATGTCTCGGCTGTCTGGGAGGTTGATCTCTGGAATAGGTTATCAAATCAGGAGCGTTCTGCTATAACCCTGACAGAGGCTGTGGCGGCTGATCTCAGAGCGGCGCGCCTCTCTCTTGCCGCCGAGGTAGCCCAAAACTGGTTTGATTCTGTGGAGTCAAAACAGCAGACAGAACTTGCTGAATATCAGCTTAATGCAGACCAACAGGCGTTGAAGGTGGTTGAGGATCGCTTTCAAAATGGACTGGTTGATGCGCTTGATCTACATCTCATAAAAATTGAGTTAACCGCATCAGAGGAGAGGCTAGCCAGCAAACGAATGGGACAGAACCTTCTATTGCGAGAATTGGAGACCCTGCTGGGTCGCTACCCTGCAGCAGAACTTACAGTCTCTGAGCCTATGCCAGAAATAGGCGGCTCTATTCCGGCAGGTCTGCCATCTGACTTGCTGAAGCGCCGCCCTGATATAGCGGCAAGCAACAAGCGTATGGTTGCGGCCGGCCTTGATGCAGAGGTTGCTGCAAAAAACCGTCTCCCCTCATTCTCCCTGACCGCCAGTGGTGGAACATCCAGTAGTGAATTAAAAAACCTGCTTGACTGGGATTTTCTGATCTGGAGCCTGCTGGGTGATCTCACTCAACCCCTATTTCAGCAGGAGAGGCTAAAGGCCGAGGAGATGCTGGAGAGAATCGAACACCGAGAGGCACTAATAAACCATGCGCAAATCATCCGGACTGCATTCAGGGAGGTGGAAGATGCGCTGGATGCCGACCACTATCAGCGCCTGAGAGTGGAGTCACTGACCCGCGCAGCCAATGAATCCCACTCTGCAGCTGTTCTGGCACTATACCGTTATCAGAACGGGCTCACCGATATCCTGACTTTGCTGGATGCGAAACAACGTGCATATACTCACGAAAGTAAACGTCTGCGAGCGGTTGCCGACCATATTAACAACAGAATCACTCTTCACCTGGCGCTGGGCGGATCCTTTTAATAAACATCCACTAGCTATAAAATAGAGAGACACCTCAAGGAATTAATAATTATGAAAACCCTCTTCACCTCTCTTTTAATACTTATCTTTCCGGTATCAAGCCTGGCATCTGGACAAACCGGTGAGGCTCTTGATCTGACTGGAGAGACTATTGGAATTCTATCCCTAATTATCTTTTCCCTTGCCTATCTCTTGGTAATGGCTGAGGAGTTTACCCACCTGAGAAAGTCCAAACCGGTACTGCTTGCAGCTGGCATTATCTGGGCGATGATCGCCACGGTCTACGCATCCCACGGTATGCCCCATGCTGCTGAAGTAGCCGTACGCCACAACTTCCTGGAATTTTCCGAGTTGATGATGTTCCTGCTGGTTGCCATGACTTATATAAATGCGTTGGAGGAGCGTCGTGTCTTCGAGGCACTACGATCCTGGCTGGTTCGCAAAGGTTTCGGATTCCGCCAGCTGTTCTGGCTAACCGGCATCCTTGCCTTCTTCATCTCCCCAATTGCTGACAATCTGACCACAGCACTGTTGATGTGTGCAGTGGTGCTGGCTGTGGGTGGTGACAACAGAAAGTTTATCCTCCTTGCCTGTATCAATATCGTGGTGGCAGCCAATGCAGGAGGCGCCTTCAGCCCCTTTGGTGATATCACCACCCTGATGGTCTGGCAAAAGGGAATTGTCGATTTTGGAACCTTCTTCGCACTGTTCATTCCATCTGTTGTTAACTTTGTGATCCCTGCCGCAATCATGCATTTCGCTATACCTGACATGCATCCTGAGGCAAGCGATGAGGTAACAACAATGAAGCGTGGTGCCCGACGCATTATCCTGCTGTTTTTGTTGACTATCTCGACAGCGGTTAGCTTCCACAACTTCCTGCACTTGCCGCCAGTTCTGGGAATGATGACCGGCCTGGCTTATCTACAGTTTTTCGGCTACTACCTGAAAAAGACCTTCGACAAGGATATCCCTGATAGTGGAGAGCATGGCGATCTTATGGATCCTGCCCTTCCCGCCCCTTTCGATATTTTCAACAAGGTGGCCCGTGCTGAGTGGGATACCCTGCTCTTCTTCTATGGGGTAATCCTGGCTGTTGGTGGCCTCGGATTTATTGGTTATCTCTCTCTTGCCTCTGAGGTGATGTACGCTCAATGGGGAGCCACCAATGCCAATGTGGCTGTTGGGGTACTCTCTGCTATTGTTGACAACATTCCCGTGATGTTTGCGGTTTTGACAATGATGCCTGATATGTCGATGGGACAGTGGCTACTGGTGACACTGACCGCTGGGGTTGGCGGAAGCATGCTCTCCATCGGATCTGCGGCCGGAGTTGCGCTGATGGGGCAGGCGCGCGGAAAGTACACCTTTGTTGGCCATCTCAAGTGGACCCCGGTGATCGCTCTTGGATATGCTGCCAGTATCTGGGTCCATCTACTGGTCAATGACTCCTATTTTGCACTCCCCGCTCTCGGGATTGCAGCAGGGGGCTAGTACCACCTCCCCCTATTCATAGAGCTATTGCTCCCCTGGAGACTCGATCACCACCTCTTCCAGATATTCCATCTGCTGAATAGCGCCATCCAGATCAATCTGATCCGGGTTGTCGGTAGACTGCTCACTCAGTAGCTCCCATAGCTCATCTTGCTCATAGGTCACACGAGAACCGTCACTGTCCTGAAAATAGGCGGCCCATGGAACAAACTTGGTCAACGGGAAGATCTGTCCAACCCGTGGTGAGATATCGATGTTGATCCCGGAGATAAAGAGCAGGCGCTTGCCATGATAGGCAGGATCCTGGGTGATGGTTCTGAAGGCGCGGTCAAATTCAACCTGTGAATTGATCTGTGCGGCAATCAGTGCCGGGGAGTTTGTAGTTACAATCTGTGGCATATAGGGTAGCAGATTTCTCTCCAGATGGTCGTGCCCCTCCTCTGCCTCCTGAATATTTCTCTCAAAAGAGAAGAGCTCTGCGCTCAATGCCGAACCAATTACCTGCGCCTCTCCCTCCTCCAGGAGTGAGAAACGCTCTGCAAAAGCGGCTGTTGCAAGAAACATCTTTGAGGTACTCAGTGCGCGCAGGATAAGATACTCCCCCTGCTCATCCTGTTGCACCATACTCTCCAGACACAGCACCAACCCCTCCTGGCGACGGCCATCAAGTAGCTGGTTGTCTATAGTTACCATAATCTCGCCATTACGCCGCTTCACCAGGATGTTTTCACAGGCAAAATGGTACTCGCTAAGATACCAGCTGGAGACCCCGGCAATCTTGCCACAGTCGGAGGTAGACTCGCAGTGGCTGGTCTGTAGCCTACGATAACTACCAAACTGCTCTGTATCCGGGTCATAGCCAACGTGGCTAGCCTGAATAATTACCATATCCTGGCCATGGTGGGCATGAGGCCCGTGGCGGTCGGTTGCCACAATGCCCCCAACTCGCCCATGGTTGAATGGAAAGGTACCAAAGTGTTTGGCGATTAGAATGATGGGGAAGCCTTGGTTCTCATCCGAACAGAAGGCGCGAGAGGGCATAATCCTGCCTGGCTCAAACCCCAGCGAGAGGCAGAAATTATAGAGCCTGGGAATGAATTGACTATAGCGCGTCATGCGCTGCTCTAGCTGAAAATCTCCCACCGATCTCATTCTCTATTCTCCATCTTGTTTAATATTCATAAATAGTGCCAGCAGGTCATTGAGAAACTCTCTTCCGTGGTCGGTTGCAACAACCTGCTCTCCGGTGCGTAACAGTAACCCCTCTCTGCACCCCTTTTCAACTGTTGACTCTACCCTATTCCAACTGCAACCGGTACGCTCCTCAAATTGCCTCACTGTAAACGGCTCATTTATCCGTAGTCTGTTCATCATAAACTCCAGCGGAAGATCATGTGCGGGCACAGTGTGGCGCTCTGACAACAGCCGCTCCGACCCCGCACCATCCATATAGCGCTGTGGGCTCTTCTGTCGTGATGAGCGAATAATGGCCCCATCTGCGGCCATGGTAATCTTGCTATGGGCCCCGGCCCCAATGCCGAGATAGTCCCCAAACCGCCAGTAGTTGAGGTTGTGGCGACACTCGCTCTGCTCTCTCGCATAGGCCGAGATCTCATACTGTTCAAGCCCCTCCTCCTGTAACAGCTGCTGCCCCTCCAGCTGCATCTCCCAGAGCTCCTCATCATCAGGGAGTGGTGGTGGCTGGTGACCGAATGGGGTGTTTGGCTCCATGGTGAGCTGATACCAGGAGAGGTGCTCCACGCCCAGCGCCACAGCCTGCTGCAGATCTCCCATCGCCTCCGCTCTACTCTGTTGCGGCAACCCAAACATCAGGTCCAGATTGATATTCTCAAATCCAGCCCCCCTTGCCATCTCAACTGCGGTAGCAGCATCCTCTCCATCATGAATTCGACCAATTGCCTCAAGCCTCCCATCATCAAAACTCTGGACCCCAATGGAAAGTCGATTTACCCCTGCCTGCCGATATCCAGCAAAACGCTCTTGCTCCACTGCTCCTGGGTTAGCCTCCAGTGTAACCTCGGGCTCCGGGCCAAACGGCAGACGGGCACGGATTCCAGACAACAGACGCTCTATCTCTTCAGCAGGAAAAAGGCTGGGGGTTCCTCCTCCAATAAAAATTGAGCGTACCGGTCGCCCCCAAACCCTGGGAAGCTCCCACTCCAGATCTAGCAACAACGCATCTACGTAGTGATCAAACGGCAGGGCATCTCCAGACGCATGTGAATTGAAATCACAATAGGGGCACTTCTGTAGACACCACGGCAGGTGGATGTAGAGCGAGAGCGGAATGACCGCAGTAAAGTTTAGCTCTGTAATAACTTGACCAGCCTCTTCAGCGCCTGCCCACGGTGGCTCAGCCTGTTTTTCACCTCTGCAGGAAGCTCTGCCGAGCTGCACCCCTGCTCCGGAACAAAAAAGATCGGGTCATAGCCAAAACCATTCTCGCCCTGAGGGGCAGTCAGAATACGCCCCTCCCAGCTCCCCTGGGCAATTAGTGGGGTTGGATCCTCTGCATGTTCCATGTAGACCATCAGACACTGAAAACGTGCACTACGCTGCCCCTCCGGCACCCCATCCAGCGCCCTCAACAGTTTCTGGTTGTTAGCTGGATCATTGCCGTCGGTTCCGGCATAACGGGCAGAGTAGATGCCCGGTGCCCCCTTGAGATAGTCCACCTCCAGACCGGAATCATCGGCAATAGCAGGCAATCCGGTATGGGCTGCCGCATTGCGCGCCTTGAGAATAGCGTTCTCGACGAAGGTAAGGCCGGTCTCCTCTGCCTCTACTACACCGAACTCTGTCTGCGGTATCACCTCCATCTCAAAGTTGGCAAGCAGCTCACCCAGCTCTTTCACCTTTCCCTTGTTGCCGGTTGCCAATATGATTTTTTTCACGCCAGAGACTCTTGTTGATGGGCAATCAACTCACCAATCCCCTGCTGTGCCAGCGCCAACATCTGCTGCATCTCATCCATGCTGAAGGGGGCCTCCTCTGCCGTCCCCTGTACCTCGATGAACTGCCCTTTACTGTTCATTACCACATTCATATCTGTTTCAGCGTTGGAGTCCTCAGCATAATCGAGATCAAGAACAGGTGTGCCCTGGTAAACCCCAACCGATACTGATGCAATTGGTGTTGTAATGGGGTTCTGCTCAACAGCTCCCACCTCCATCAGGTGTTGGATCGCATCAGAGAGCGCCACAAAACCACCTGTAATGGATGCTGTGCGGGTACCTCCATCAGCCTGGATCACATCACAGTCAACCGTAATCATCTGTTCACCCAGCATCTTAAGGTCAACTGCTGCTCGCAGTGAGCGTCCGATCAGGCGCTGAATCTCCATGGTGCGGCCACCCTGCTTGCCCCGTGCCGCTTCGCGCCCCATACGGCTACCAGTCGAGCGTGGCAGCATACCGTACTCCGCAGTTACCCACCCCTTGCCTTTACCTTTTAGCCAGCGTGGAACTCTATCCTCAACCGAGGCGGTACAGATTACCTTGGTCTCACCAAACTCCACCAACACCGAGCCCTCGGCATGCTTGGTGTAATTGCGGGTGATCTTGATCTCACGCATCTGATTAGGCTCTCTTTTACTGGGTCGCATGGGTAAACTCCTTGTATACTTTCCATCTATTGAAACGACACATTATCCGGTAATCGGAAGCAGGGTTCAAAAATGATTCAGAGCATGACCGCCTTTGCGCGAAAAGATATTCAGGCTGAATGGGGCAGCCTGGCATGGGAGATTCGTGCTGTAAACCACCGTTATCTTGAACTTTTCCTCAGACTGCCAGAAGATCTGCGCGCCATTGAAAACAAGGTGCGTGAACTGGGCCGCAAGAAGTTGGGGCGTGGCAAAGTTGAGTGTGGTCTCCGTTATGCTCCAGCCAACCATGCAGCTAGTGGCGTAGAGGTCAATGAGGAGCTTGCCAAACAGGTTGCAGATGCCGCAAAGAGAGTAGCACACCATATGGATAATGCAGCACGCATAGATCCTATGGAGATCCTCTCATGGCCCGGTGTAATACAGTCAGAAGATATTGACTCTTCACTTGTACAGCAGCAGGCTCTGGATCTATTCTCGAAAACTGTCAATGAACTTATAGAGACACGTCAACGTGAGGGAGAACGCCTTCAGGATATGATCCAGCAACGTTGTGATGCCATGCGCCCCCTGGTGGAGCAGGCAAAAGTTGAGATGCCAAAGGTGATGGAAAGTGTTCGGCAAAAACTACGCGAACGCCTGGAGGAATTTTTGGAACAGGCCGACGAAACTCGCCTGGAACAGGAGATGGCTCTTCAGGCACAAAAACTTGATATTGATGAAGAGATGGATCGACTTACAACACATCTGGATGAGGTAGAGCGCATCCTGAAAAAAGGCGGTGCAGTTGGTCGTCGTCTCGACTTCCTGATGCAGGAACTCCACCGAGAGGCCAATACCCTCGGATCCAAATCAGCCCATATCGAGACCACCAGGATCTCTGTCGAGATGAAGGTGCTGATCGAACAGATGAGAGAGCAGGTACAGAACATTGAGTAATGGAACCCTATATATAATCTCAGCCCCCTCTGGAGCCGGTAAATCAAGCCTGT
Source organism: Candidatus Thiopontia autotrophica (assembly GCF_982804495.1). Classification (NCBI taxonomy): domain Bacteria; kingdom Pseudomonadati; phylum Pseudomonadota; class Gammaproteobacteria; genus Candidatus Thiopontia; species Candidatus Thiopontia autotrophica. The sequence continues at coordinate 50,051 of NZ_CEYDPX010000008.1, forward strand.
TACAGGCGGTGCTCAGTGAGATCGATGGGGTTTTACTTTCTATATCACATACTACTCGCGCACCCCGTCCTGGTGAGGAGAATGGCATTCACTACAACTTCACATCTGTTGAAGATTTCCGTATGGGCATAGAGAAAGAGCATTTTCTGGAACATGCAGAGGTTTTTGACAACTACTACGGCACCTCTGAAATTTGGGTTCGTGACACACTACAACAAGGGCTGGATGTAATCCTGGAGATCGATTGGCAAGGCGCAAGACAGGTACGTGACAGAATGAAAGAAGCTGTCGGCATTTTCATCCTGCCTCCATCGCAACATGCCCTGCAAGAACGTCTACAGGGACGAGGACAAGACAGTGAAGAGGTCATTTCTCGACGGATGAGTGATGCTGTCAGTGAAATGTCTCATTACGATGAATATGACTTTTTGATCATCAATGATGAGTTTGATCAGGCAAAAGTTGAGCTTAAGGCCATTTTTCTTGCACAACGGCTACTAATCGATGCACAATCAGAGAGAAATGGCCTGTTACTGCAAAGTCTGCTGGAAGAATCCAGTTGATTTATATAGAATTACCGCCCTTTTCGAGCTGAACACTGACTGGAGTAATTACTGATGGCACGCATTACCGTAGAAGACTGCCTGGACAAAATTGACAACCGCTTTGATATGACCCTGATTGCCGCAGAGCGTGCACGTCAGATCGCTATGGGTGGAGAACCTATGGTGCCGGTTGATAATGACAAACCAACTGTAATTGCCCTGCGGGAAATAGCTGAAGGTCTCATTAATCGTGACATCCTTGACCAGATCAAAGAAGCTGCCGTCGCTGCTGATGAGGCTGCCGCAGAAGAGACGAGTGAGGCTGACGAGGAGGAGGCTTCTGCTGATACCGATGTCGCAACAGTTGCAGTTGCCAAAGACGAGGCGGCTTAACGCTTACACTTCTCTTCTATCATGTTTCTGATCAGTGATCTTGTCTCCCTCCTGGAGAGCTATCTTGATCAGAAGCAGGTTAATGAAATCTATGAGGCCTATCTCTTCTCTGCAGAGGCCCACGACGGACAACACCGCGTAAGTGGTGAACCTTACATATATCACCCCATTGAGGTTGCTCGCATTTTGGCAGAGATGCGAATTGACCATACCACCATCATCGCAGCGCTACTACATGATGTACTGGAAGATACCAACCACTCCCGAAAAGAGCTGACTGAAAAGTTTGGTGAAGAGATCACGGCACTAGTGGATGGAGTCAGTAAACTGACCCGCATGCAGATGGAGAGCCCGCAACATGCGCAGGCAGAAAATTTCCGCAAGATGATGCTGGCGATGACCAGAGACATCAGGGTTATCCTGATAAAGCTTGCTGACCGCCTCCACAATATGCGGACTCTTGATGGAATGAAAGCATACAAGCGCCGCCGTATTGCCCAGGAGACTCTGGAGATTCACGTTCCCATCGCTCATAGACTGGGAATGAACAAGGTTGCTACCGAACTAAAGAATCTCGGATTCTCAAACCTCTACCCCATGCGGGCGCGTGTTCTTGACAAAGCAGTAAGTCAGGCTCGCGGTAATCGCAAGGAGGTGCTTGATACCATCGAGACCACAATTCGCCAACGCCTGCTAGATACTAATCTGGATGCTGAGATAGCTGGACGAGAGAAACATCTCTACAGTCTATATAAAAAGATGAAGGATCAGCGCCTCCCCTTCAGTAAAATCTTTGATGTCTACGCATTTAGAATAGTTGTCTCATCAGTAGAGGAGTGCTATCAGGTGCTTGGCATTGTCCACAGCATTTATAAACCGGTTCCTGGCAAGTTCAAGGATTACATCGCAATTCCAAAGGCTAATGGCTACCAGTCACTCCACACCGTACTGTTTGGGCCACACGGTATCCCGGTAGAGATTCAGATTCGTACCCAGGAAATGCACACCATATCCGAGGAGGGTATTGCTGCCCACTGGGAGTACAAAGAGAGTGATACATCCAATATCACTAACACCGAGAAACGGGCCCGGCAGTGGCTGCAGGACCTTTTGGATCTGCAAAAAAATACCGGTGACTCCATAGAATTTCTTGAGAGCGTCAAAATTGACCTTTTCCCTGATGAGGTCTACGTGTTTACCCCCAAGGGAAAGATCATGGCGTTTCCTCGTGGTGCAACAACCCTTGATTTCGCCTACCGAATTCATACAGAAGTTGGAAACCATGCAATAGCTGCCGTAGTAAATCACAAGACAGTGCCTCTTAGTAGCCAACTCTTCAACGGACAGACTGTCGAGATCACTACATCACCCGATGCCAGACCAAATCCTGGTTGGCTACAGTTTGTAACTACTGGCAAAGCGCGCAGCAACATACGCCACTATCTTAAAAACCTGCAGCAGGATGAGGCTGTAAGGCTAGGTGAAAAACTGTTACTCAAGGCACTCTCCAGACACAATATATCCAGGAAGCGTTTCAAGAAGATGGAGATCACCTCTCTACTGGAGAAGCTGCAGCTCGAAGACACGGATGCGCTCTATAACGAAATTGGCATGGGTCAGAGAATGGCTGATCTAGTGGCTGGAAACCTGGTGCAGTATAAAACCAAAGAGCCCCAAAGCGACACAAAACATCCGAAGCAGAAAGGCAGGATGGCTGCGCTGTGGAATCCTCTCTCAAGGTTCTCCCCTCTTCTCAAAAGAAGAGGCAAAAACCATGATGACCAACGCCCCCTGATGATCCGGGGAACAGAGGGGATGGTGGTTCACTTTGCAAAATGTTGTCGCCCTATCCCTGGTGATCCTATTATTGGTCACATCAGCGCCGGCAAGGGGCTGGTTATTCACCGTAACGACTGTAAAAATGTATCCAATCTGCAGAGCCACCCTGAGCAGTGGGTAACCGTGGAGTGGTCCAAGAAAAGTGAACGGGATCTGCCTGCAGTAATCAGGGTTGATGTCACCAACAAACCTGGGGTACTGGCCACTGTTGCGGCAACCATCTCGGAGATGGGCTCTAATATCGATAATGTCACATTGGATGATCAGGACGGACGAACCAATGCCATCACCTTTATTATTCGTGTAACCGACAGAAAGCATCTCGCTTCAATTATCCGCAAGATCAAAAAATTGCAGCCGGTTACCACCATTCAGAGAATCAATGGATAAAACTCGAGAAAATAGACCATGACAAACAACAAACCACAGACAATTCAAACCGACCAGGCACCACAGGCTATCGGCACCTATTCACAGGCAGTGCGTACAGGAGAGACCGTCTACCTATCAGGACAGATTCCACTGATACCAGAGACTATGGCAATGGTTGAGGGAGATATGGAGGCACAAATTGTCCGCGTATTTGACAATCTCACCGCTGTTGCAGAGGCTGCTGGAGGCTCACTAGCCGATATCGTTAAACTTAATATCTTTCTCACCGACCTGAGCCATTTCCCACTAGTTAACGAGGTAATGGCACGCTACTTCAATACTCCCTACCCTGCACGTGCAGCTGTTGGGGTTGCGGCGCTTCCAAAAGCTGCCGGGGTAGAGATGGACGGAGTAATGGTGCTGAGCTAGCAACCTACATTGCCTGCCGTCTCCACACTAAAGGGGGTTGGTCCTCAACTCTCGAAAAGATTAGAGAAGCTACAGATACGTGAAGTAGCAGATCTACTGTTCCATCTTCCTCTTCGCTATCAGGACAAAACCAAAATAGCCCCAATCTCTTCACTGCAACCAGGTGATGAGAGATTAATTGAGGGGGTCATTCAGGGGTGTGCCGTACGTTTTGGCAAACGCCGCTCCCTGCTCTGCACAATTGCAGGCCAGAACAGCACTCTTACCATTCGTCTTTTCCATTTCAACAAACAACAACAGATAGCCCTGAAAGAGGGTACTTCTGTTCGCTGTTTTGGAGAGATACGCCGGGGCCCATCCGGGCTTGAAATGGTTCATCCGGAATACAGGATTATTCACCCAGACAGGCCTGCCCCTGAACTTGAAAAAAACCTGACCCCCATATACCCGGCAACCGATGGGGTTCGACAACGTACCCTGCTCTCCATAACGACGCAGGCACTTGTACGAGCTCTCCCGTTGGTTGTAGAGCTACTACCGGATATTTCACCTCTACAACATATGCCATCGCTGCAGGTGGCTCTGCAGACGCTACATCGGCCCACCGCAGAGACTCTTGCGGCACTGCCGCTATGCCGTGAACGCATTGCCTTTGAAGAGCTTCTTGCCCACCACTTAAGTCTTCAACAGCTACGTGGCCATTACAGACAAGATCATGCCTTCGCGCTATCAACAGAGAGAAGAGTGGTGGATAGTTTTATAGAACAGCTTCCATTCTCTCTGACAAATGCACAGCAACGTGCAATCAGTGAAATTTTTCTGGACTTGCAACAACCGCATCCCATGCAGCGGCTACTCCAGGGAGACGTAGGCTCTGGAAAAACCATTGTGGCCATCTGTGCCGCACTGCATGTAACCGAATCCGGATTTCAGACCGCTCTGATGGCACCAACAGAGCTATTGGCAAGACAACACCACAACAACATCTGTAGCCTGTTAGAGCCACTGGATATATCTACAGGATTTCTCTCGGGCAGCATGAACACAAAGGATAGAGCTGAGGTTACTGACAAAGTGATTAGTGGCAAAACCTCAATTGTTGTGGGAACACATGCACTGTTCCAGAAAACTATTCAATTCAGAAACCTTGCACTAATCATCATTGATGAGCAGCATCGCTTTGGGGTTGGACAGAGACAGGCCCTGCAACAGAAAGGTGTTGATGAGATCACCAGTCCTCATCAGCTAATCATGACCGCAACTCCAATCCCCCGCACCCTGGCCATGACCTTCTACGCGGATCTTGACAGCACTGTTATTGATGAGCTCCCGCCCGGACGTACTCCCATTAAAACTGTCACCATTCCTGAATTCCGTCGAGACGAGGTGCTGGAACGGGTACATGCAAACTGCAAACAGGGACGTCAGGCCTACTGGGTGTGCCCGCTTATAGAGGAGTCAGAGGTATTACAGTGCCAGGCAGCTTCGGAAAGCGCCAAAGAGATACAGCAGCGATTCCCCGACCTTTCAGTTGGGCTGGTACATGGGCGCATGCCGCCAGCTGAAAAAGATAAGGTTATGGGTAACTTCCATAAAGGAGATGTGCATATTTTGGTAGCAACAACCGTTATCGAGGTTGGGGTAGATGTGCCCAATGCCAGCTTGATGATTATCGAGAATGCTGAACGGCTAGGCCTATCCCAACTCCACCAACTCAGAGGAAGAGTAGGACGTGGGGCCATCGCCAGCAGCTGTCTGTTAATGTACCGAGCACCCCTTAGTAAAATTGCGACAGAGCGACTACAGACAATTCGGGAAAGCAGTGATGGGTTTGAGATCGCGCGCAAAGACCTGGAGATGCGTGGGCCCGGAGAGCTTCTGGGACGACGACAAACCGGAACACCTCAACTACGCATGGCTGACCTGGTACGTGATCAACACCTGATTCCAATGGTAGAAGATATTGCCAGGCAGATGCTACAAAACAGCCCTCAGGACAAGATAACCAGACTGATTAAACGCTGGATTCCTGATGCAGAGCGGTATCGCTCGACTGGTTAACGTCGCAAATCACCGGCGGTAAAAGGGAGAGCGAGGAACGAGCGGCGCTTTTTGCTGTCCGTGTGAATTTGCCTTGTTAGGCTATCGCGACCAATCGCTGACGTTCAAGTTTCCTCCAGAGACATCTGCCTGGCTGCCACCTGAACCACTGCAAATGATAACTTCTGTAGGATTGCTTAAAGCAATACAGCAGAATTTTCCATTATCTTGTTGGATATTGGTTGAGAGAAGACGTTTGCTATTCATTTGTTGCCATTCCTCCATGGTATTGTATAACTCTTTCATAGAATTACTTTCAAAATAGAGCAAGTTGTGTTTATTTGCGTCAATCATGATTTCTCCTCAATTATCGTGAATCTTGTGTCTATTATAATCGTACGTTCGCTTTGCCTAAC
>NZ_CEYDPX010000009.1:0-47884 GCF_982804495.1 Candidatus Thiopontia autotrophica
ACAGATAAAAAATGTGCTTTCACTAGAAAAGACTGGGGAATGGCGTATCTACTGACATAGACTCGTCGTCGGCTTTGTCGCACATCACAGTTAGTGACGTGGTTAAATGAACAAAATTCGATGAGAGTGAGGCAGGTTTTAGGTTGTTGTTAATGCTCTTTTTTGTCTGGTTGGTGAATTAAAGGTTTGTATAGAAAAGTGTACAATATTAGCATAAGATTTGATAAAAATCAGTATCTTCGTGGAAAATGTCGATAAAATGACGGAACATGTCGATAAAAGGACTGGGAAGAGTGTGTCCCATGCTGTCATTTCCCTATTACTTAAACCCACCTAATACCTCTTGATAACAGAGAAGGCGAAAGTTGTACTAGAGGCTGCCAAGGATGAGGTGACTGCGCTCCAACGCTAAAGGCGCTTCTTCCATCACCTGATTGCTGTGCAAAAAAAAATCCCTTCCATCACACTGCTACAACCATTGTATAGATCACCAAAGAAGTTTCTGTAAATCGACTGAACAAATCAAGTTCAAGATTACTAGCAACCAAATCGTTGAAGAAAGGCAACTAGACATAAGTAACCAAACCATGCCGGGGGTGGGTACTCTAGTATATATGGGGTACTTGCGGATACTTTTTGACCCCCAAGATTTGCAGTTTCCTTAGTGTTTATATAGGGTTCGACCTCCGTACTTTACCCTCAGAAAGTGTCGGATATAGTTTGCTGATTTTGCCTTTATCCGAAGGTTTTAGACCCCAAAGTACGCAGGTCATTTTTCCTATCTTATGCACGATTGTATGCCCTCACGATTAAACGCTCATTAAACATAGATTGCTCCAATGGTCTAAACCTGACCCTTGGCTTGTCATTAGGAGCGATTACAGGCTCCCCATAGTTTTTGCGTTTTAACGCTCTCATTGCCTGGTGGTAAGCTTTCTCCAGTGCCTTGATAGCCTTGTTCTCCTTTGACTGCGGGACAAGCAAAGAGTCATGTACAGGGTATGCAGGTATCCCTTGTTTCATCAGGTCATACATTGCATTCACCATAATTGCCCCCTCAATCTTTCCTAGCTTTAGCCCTGTGTTTCCACCGTTACAAAAATGCTTCGCTATCACGTCATGCTTCTCAACAAAGGCGTCAAACACATCACTGATATTGCTGCAGTATGGTGCTTCCCTGACTTTTTCCCCCCTTCTCTCCCTTGAGTCGACAAATGTCTCCATTTGCTTCCGATAAGAAGCAATAGCTTCATTACGGCTGGTACTGTTCACAGCAATCATGACTATCTTTTTGCAGATACCTCTGTCAACAGTCCCACCATTAAGGATAAGGTGGTACGGATCTCTATCACTGTAACAGTCGTCATAGCATGTATTCTCAAGCGCATATAGCAATCTAATATGGTGGGCGCTGAAATCTGGCTCTGCCACTAACTCACCATCTAACCAAAGGATACGGCGCTCCTCTCTTACTATGTTTTGATAGCTATCGTTACCCATACTAAGCAAGTTATAGCCGTTATCACCTACTGGGTAGACCCTGCCATTAAGTCTAAAACTGCCACTAAACTGCATACTCAAGATTGGCTTCATGACTCGGACTTCATTTGGATGCCTCATCAGTAACAATGGGTGTTTATCCAGAAATTCACGGATCTCATTCAACCTACTCTCTAGCTTACCAATTGAAGATCCAACATTACTGATTGGAAGCCTCTGTGCACGTTTACCTTCCTTCTTCTCCTCTCTTGTTGGACGAGTCTTCAGAATGACAGCTCTTGGACTGTTAACGAAAAGAGGCATGTAACGGCTAGCCAGAAACTGAAATGCCCAGGTGGGTTTGATTATTCCAGCACTCCTACCCTTCACCCCCTTCTCTCTAACAAGCAGATAAACCTTGCATAACCCCTCTACAGCCTTGTTGATTGCCTTCCATCCGATCTTTTGACCATTAAGATCAACATAAGTATCTCGCTTGTTATGGCGCGTAGCCCTGTTCTTGCATAGATTTGCAACCACATGCTGTAGCCCCTTACCAATAGGGTCAATACCTGCATCACTAATCCTCCGCTGAATGGCATAAAGAAGATCATCTGCTCCAGCTCCACTCGGTCGGAAGTCACAACTAAACTTACCAACCTGGTAACGGGGAACACTAACGCCATACGCTTTAGGGTCGAGTAGCAGACACTTTGGGCAATGATCACCACCCTTACAATCGCCACAATCCGGGTCTCTAAACATGTGGATTGTAAAATTCATTTCGCCCCCTCCGCGCATACGTGAGGATTTTTCTGAAGCAAGCCACTGTCTAATAACCACTCATAATACGATTCAGGGTTGATAAGAACAGAGTTCCCATACATGACGAACGGGGGCATCTCCCAGTTAGTGTAGTCACCGCTGCGGAAGTACTTGCGAGAGTGTTGATATACCAGACTGCCGTGAAATACTGCCTGAGTATCCGCAAAATCTCTGATTGCCATTAGAGGGAAACGGGAATAAACGAACTTCATAATTGCCCCCTCTGTTTAGAGGACAAACTTGTTAGGGGACGGACACCATGCAACGCACAATCAACGCTAGTGCAGTTTTCGACCTGTTTGCGCCATGTTCCTGGGGCAAACTCGTCATAAGTGCAGTCCTTACACTTGTCATTGACTCGTTGCCTGAATTTGGCTGATTTTGGGGTGTATTCTGGGAGAACAGTCATCCGTTACCCCCAACCATGTGATCCTCAATCCATTTCTCAATATCGGACTCTCTATATCGTATCCTTGCCCTCTGATCAGTACCAAGTTTCAGATATGGAAGATTGTGAGTTCCCAAGCACCGCCATTGCGCCAAATTGGCTGGAGTAGTTGCTAATTTGTGAGCAGTCTCTTTGGGAGTAAGTAATTTGCACATGCTGACATTCCTTTCAGGGATTTACCCTGTTTAGAAGCCTACCCAAATAAGGGCTGTCAACATTATCCACCAGAATAGGGGGTGCTATAGTTCGGCTATGTTTTGGTGTCTACCCGTTTGTCAGTAGCGCACCAGAACCCTACGCAATTAATTATAATGTAGTGTATATGAGAAAGTAAAGCTTTTGTTCTATGTTTGTTCTGTTTTATTATCCCCGCAACTGAACCACATTTGATTCGTCACCATCACTTTCTGACCGCTTATTTTCCTCTTTCTTGCTTACCTTAACTTGCTCCTCGATATAGTCCGCAACTTTGTTAATAGCCTCTCTCAAGGTTTCAACTTCCGTGTGGATATATCCAGCTGTTACATCGCTTGTCATAGTGTGGTTGGTCAACCTATCAATCATGGTCTTAGGTATCCCTACAGCCTCACAAATCGTTGTGAAGGTGTGTCGTGCCATATGGGGACTGAAGTGAAAACCAAGTTTCTTGTTCAAGGAAGCTATCTGCAACTTGGGTCTGCCATGGAATGAATCTCGCTTTATAGCTGGGAACATAAACGGTAATAACTCTTCCCCCTCTTCTAACCGCTCTACAGCGTCCCTCTTAAGTCTCTCAATCTCTGGCAGTAGAATTTTAGGGATAGGCAATTCATGATCTGTATGGTTTTTGGTATCTCTTTGCACAATCAAACCATTATCCAGATCCACATCACTCCACTGGATTTTATAAGTCTCTGTGATCCGAAACCCCATGAAAAGAAACATTTTGAATGCAACTCTGTGCATTGCTGGCTCTAGCTGATCAACAGCACTCAACCACTCGCCTAGTTGCTTTGGGCGAATTATGTCTGTCCTTCTACGCTCCTTGTGCCACAGCCTGCCGGCACTGAGAACAGCCACAGGGTTATGATTAATTGCTTTCTTAGTGATTGCGTAGTTCAGCACTGCCCTCAACGGTCTAAATGCGCCATTCGTTGCAGTCTTTCCCCTCTTGGTTAACTTCTTGTGCCTAGCCAGAACCATGCTCTCTGTAATCTGTGAAGCTGGTTTCTTCAACCATTCCTCAAAACCCCACTTTATTTTTCTCTTATAGTCAGTAACAGTAACTGACTCTAAAGCATGATCCTCAAGATACGAGTCAAGCAACTCCTGCAAAGTTTGAGTTTTAGCCCTTGATAACCTCTTCTCTTCAACAGGATCAATCCCCTTATTGAGATCAGACAGAATATCCTTGGCACGATTTCTGGCGTCGTCAACAGTGATGTCCGTGAAGTTTCCTATCGTCACCCTCTTGGTTGCACCTTTCGAGTCTTTCTTCACCACTGCAAAACTTTTATTACCCGTAGCAGACACCCTCAAGATTAGCTTTGGTTGCCCTTGGTCATGATAGACATCCCTTGCACCCTTCTTTTCTGGAGGCTGAATAGCCCTAACCCTAGATTGCGTGAAATTGAATTTATTCGCCATATTAGTCCTTCAAAACAGTAAAACACTGGTGAAATGATCATTATTTTCTGGGGCAACCTCGGGGCAACCTTGAAAATAGATATGAACTAATATAGGGTGATATACAGTGAATGTCAACATACCTTACATACATGCGGTTTCCGCATATATACACGACAATATACTGTTTTTACATGCGTGGTATATACAATGGAAAAGGAACTGTTAATCCTTGGGTCACAAGTTCGAGTCTTGTCGGGGGAGCCATATAAAAAGGAGTTACGATTAGCGTCGTAACTCCTTTTTTCTTTATCCAATATATAGCCACAAACATGTGGATATTAGAATAACCTGATGATGAGGACAGGTAAATATTGGCAGGTTCACAGCAAAACAATAAGTTACAAACAACTTTAACTTCTGGAAAATTTATTTATAGATTAACCTAAATTCAGCAGGTTACACCAATTTTATGATTTGAATTATTGTTCGATTTTGTAAGCCCATAAGACAATAAGCAGAAACCGGCTTCTCCACAATAGCTGTTGATAAAGTTGTAGATAACTTAATTTTTTCATGATTGCCTGAGGCCATTTACACGCACCAGCTGATTGCCTGTTTTTTAAGCACAGGCAGTTTCTTCAGCTGCCCGGCTGACCTTTTTTTGATCTTCCTTTTGATGGTCTCCCTCTGCGCTTTGCACCTTGCTGTTTTTTCTTCCCGCCCGTTTTATCACCCCTCCTCTTGCGCGGAGGCTGATTTCCACTGTCCTCTCCACCAATACGGGAGATTTCCAGTTTTTGCCCACATACCCAGGTTTTTCTCAGCTCACGGAATATATCCCTGGGCATTCCCTCTGGTAGATCTACAGTACTGTATTGCTCATGAATCTCAACCTTGCCAATATCTTCATTAAAGAGACCTGCTACATTAGCAATGGCACCAACAATATTATCCGCTTTTACCTCATGAGCAGACCCAACTGCCAGACGGAAACGTTCTCTACCTGCTTGAAGAGGCTCCCTTCTGCTGCTCTCACGACGTTGTTTTTTACCCCTTTCTACTCTGCTATCAGCCCTCTCTCTAGAGCGGCCCTCGTGACGACTTTTTTCATTACGTCTCTTCCTCTCCTGGTTTTTTACCAGAAGCGGGGTATCCCCCTGAAACATATTTGCTAAAGCCGCCGCAATCTCAAGTGCAGGGATATCATGCTCGATACGGTATGACTCGATGATTTTTCCGTAAAACTCAAGATCTTCCTCTTTGGCTATGGTGTCTGTGATACGTTGTTTGAATTTGGCGATACGACGATCATTTATTACTTCATTGCTTGGAAGATCCATCTGCTCGATCTTCTGTCTGGTTGCACGCTCAATTGCATGCAGCATTCGTTTCTCCCGTGGGGCAATAAAGAGAATAGCATCACCCTTGCGTCCGGCACGCCCAGTACGTCCAATCCGGTGCACGTATGACTCCGTGTCGTATGAGACATCATAATTTATAACGTGGCTAATTCGTGGCACATCAAGTCCACGAGCAGCAACATCTGTTGCAACCAGGATATCCAGTTTTCCACTCTTTAGCTTGTTGATTGTCTGCTCACGCAACTTTTGTGGAATATCACCATTGATTGCCTCGGCTGCAAACCCTCTTGCAGACAACTTCTCGGCTATCTCTGTAGTTATAATTTTGGTGCGCACAAAGATGATGATTCCATCAGTCTCCTCCACCTCAAGGATACGAGTCAGGGCATCCATTTTATGTAACCCACTCACCATCCAGTAACGTTGGCGCACACTCTCAACTGTTGTGGTCTTTCCCTTGATACTGACCAGTGCTGGATCTTTTAGATATTTCTTGGCAATACGGCTGATGGCATTTGGCATTGTTGCCGAGAACAGTGCTGTCTGGTGGTTTTCAGGAAGCTGCTCCAGAACCCACTCAACATCATCAATAAACCCCATGCGTAGCATCTCATCCGCCTCATCAAGAACCAGACACTGTAGAGAGTTTAGTTTTAGACTACCCCGACGCATGTGGTCCATAACTCTTCCTGGAGTACCCACTACAACATGCACACCACGATCAAGCGCCCGCAACTGCTGACGGTAATCCTGTCCACCATAGATGGGGACCACATGAAACCCCTTTAACTGCTGAGCATAACGCTGAAACGCCTCGGAGACCTGAATTGCCAACTCCCTTGTAGGAGCCAACACCAGAACCTGTGGTTTGCGAAGCTTTAAGTCGATCCGTGACAACAGTGGCAGCGCAAAGGCAGCTGTTTTACCGGTACCGGTCTGTGCCTGCCCAAGAATATCACGCCCCTCAAGCAGCGGTGGAATTGCCTCTGCCTGAATTGGTGATGGTGATTCATAACCAATCTCGGTAATGGCTTTCAGCACAGCGGGGCTGATGCCCAGCGCATCAAACGCAGGCAACTCTTTGGTTTTGAATGTCATGGCTAGCGCCTCAAGAATAGCAGGAAGCGCTTATATTACCACAATGCATCTTTACTCACCTCGAAACCAGCAACGCATAGACCAATCAAGGTTGATCAGCCGTTAACCTTCAGGAACAATCAAGACTGATCTGCCCATGAAAGCACGGGGAAAATCATCCAAAATCATCACATCCATAGTCGGTGACGGTGCAGAAACCCTGTTGAAGAGCGCCGACCTGGCCATGTACCGATCGAAGAAGCGGGGGCACAACGGCTACGCCTTCTATACCGAGGAGATTGATTAGAACAGCATGCGGTGCAGGAATCTGGAGAAGCATCTGGCCGACTAGACTCAGTCACTGGTCTGCAACAGATAGATGGTAAGAACAGACCATCTTGCAATGTGCCTTACTGATTGATCCTGAAAATACTCAATCGCCCCTGACAAATAGCGCAATGGATTCCACATGGGCGGTATGTGGAAACATATCCATCACCCCGGCAGAGACCAACCTGTAACCTTGATTGTTCACCAACTCATCTGCATCACGAGCCAGGGTTGCTGGATTGCAGGAGACATAGACGATCCGTTCAGGCTGGATATGACCCATCTTCTGCACAATCTCCAGTGCGCCACTTCGTGGGGGATCCAGCAGAACCTTGTTGTAACGATCATTCAACCAGATGCCACCAGTCTCTTCATCCTGAAGATCGACAGCAAAGAATTCCGCATTCTCGATATTGTTGCGCTCTGCATTTTCTCGCGCACGCTGCACCAATGCCTCATCCCCCTCCACCCCGACCACATGACCTGCTGTTTTCGCAATAGGCAGGGTAAAGTTGCCTAAACCACAAAACAGGTCAAGCACCTCGTCTTGATCAGTCAGCTGCAACATCTCAATTGCAAGCGGCACCATCTCCTGATTGATTGCACTATTTACCTGAGTAAAGTCGGTTGGTAGAAAACTGTAATCAAGATCAAAGCTGTTCAGGTGATAGCTAAGCTCCACCTCATGGTCCCGGTTTAGTGGAGTAACACTATCAGGCCCCTTGGGTTGCAGATAGATATTGAGATCATGCTCCTTTCCAAATTTATCCAGCCGTGAGAGGTCTGCCTCAGAGAGCTGCTCCAGGTTACGAAAAACCAACAGGGACTGGCTATCATCACAAGCGACCTCAATCTGGGCTATCTTGTTACACCCGTCCATGGAGGTAATCAACTCACGAAGATCACCAATCCTCTCCCCCACCTCTGGAACCAGAACACTGCATGAGTCCATAACAGTCAGATAGCCGCTCTGTTTCTCACGAAAACCTACCAGTGCACCACCCTTCTTTGGGACATAACGTACTCCGAGACGCGCTTTGCGACGATAGCCGTGGGATGGTCCAGTAAGTGGTGACAACACGGATTCTGGTGCCACCTTACCAAGGCGCGAGAAGTTATCCAGAAGAGTCTGTTGTTTAAAGTTAATCTGTGCACCAGGCTCCATCTGCTGCAGAGAACAGCCGCCGCATCCATAAAAATGTGGGCATGGCGGCTCAACCCTGTCAGGTGATGATGTCAGCACCTCAAGCAGTGTTCCTGAATCAAAACTCCTGCGTCGGCCAGTCAGCCGGTAGCGCACCTCTTCACCAGGCAGGGTACCCGGAATAAAGACCACCTTCCCATCAGTATGGGTGATCCCCTTCCCGTCATGGGCAAGGGATTCAATAGTTGCCTGAACAGGCTCCTGGGGTAATGGTTTACGGCGTCTTCTGCCCATAAGGTAACTCTCGAGAAATTTTAAGCGCGAGAGTATATCACCAGCGAACAGTAACCCGGGATCTTAATCCCAGCCCTGAGTACAGTCCAGATTAACCCAAACCTGTTTCAACCCGGGAATGCCATCTTCCAACATAATGGTAAGTGGTGGACGCTTACTGAGATATTTATTGGTATGACGCAACCAGATGGCGCCACCTGCTCTGCTTCTTGGGAAATTATGAAACAGTGCATCACCAATTCCAATAAGGTGACGAACACGTTGCAACACACTCTGTTCATCCGGAATCGGTGTGCCATGCATGAACTGGGTAAGCATACGCTCCTTACCGTCAACCCCCAGCAGTCTCATCTGCTCTTTTTTGCCTATATCCCACTCTTTAAACAGGGACATAACACGACGTGCCAGAAGAACACGCGCTTCAAAATTGAACTCCAGATCTGCCTCATCACCCTGATTCATCCCACAATCCTATTCCATACTAATTTACTCAGGATTGTACAGGAAAACTACTCAGAAGGGAAAACTCCAGTAGATAGATAACGATCACCACGATCACAGATTATGGTCACAATGGTTGCATTTTTCACCTTGCATGAAAGCTCCAGTGCAGCCGCAACAGCCCCGCCTGACGAGATGCCACAGAAGACCCCCTCCTCAGCAGCCAGACGACGGGTCATCTCTTCGGCCGCATCCTGCGAGACATCAATAAGGCTATCCACTCGTGAGGCATCATAGATCTTTGGCAGATACTCTTCCGGCCAACGACGTATCCCGGGTATGCTTGATCCCTCTTGAGGCTGTACCCCAACAATCTGTACCGCAGAACTCTGCTTCTTCAAGTAGCGTGAAGTGCCCATAATGGTTCCAGTAGTCCCCATGGCACTCACAAAGTGAGTAACCTCACCGTCTGTATCACGCCAAATCTCCGGACCAGTCCCCTCATAGTGAGACAACGGATTATCCTGATTTGAGAATTGATCGAGAATCTTTCCTCTACCTTCTGCCTCCAGCTCTCGTGACTTGTCGATAGCTGCCTCCATACTACCCTCTGCCGGTGTCAGCACCAGCTCGGCGCCATATGCCTTCATTGATGATCTACGCTCAATGCTCATATGTTCCGGCATTACCAGGATCATCTTGTATCCCATGATTGCAGCAGCCATCGCCAGAGCAATGCCGGTATTACCACTGGTTGCCTCAATCAAGGTGTCGCCAGGCTTAATTTCATCGCGATCCTCGGCATGTTTGATCATGCTCAACGCAGGACGATCCTTGACTGAACCAGCAGGGTTGTTGCCTTCTAGCTTGATCAGAATTGTATTGTTACGTTGTCTGCTCTCTTCACCAGGAATACGCAAGAGCTGAACCATTGGCGTATTTCCTACTAGAGACTGCATCGTTTGGTACTTCATTCCTTCTCCATTATTACAAAGGCAACTGCATGTTCATGTTCATCAGAGATAGATATATGGGTAGCTGTGACCCCAAGCTGCCGCTGCTCCAGCTCTGCTCCACCAGACAGCAGTAACTCCGGCTTGCCCTTCTCTGTGTGGGTTACCTCAATATCCTGCAGTTTAATCCCGTCTCTAAACCCGGTCCCCAGAGCCTTGGCTGTCGCCTCTTTTGCGGCAAATCGTTTTGCCAAAAAATGTGCCTGAACCCTTTCCCCACACTGTTGAAATTCCAGCACCTCATCTTTTGAGAGAATTTTTTCAGCAAAACGATCCCCATGACGTTCCAGACTATCTCTGATGCGCTTCACATCAACCAGATCTGTCCCAATCCCGAGAATCATAAACTAGTTGCTACGTGCCTCAATCATGAGTCGCTTCATCTCTCTAACGGACTCCTCCAGCCCCTTGCCCAATACGGCATGGGCAACAATGGAGTGGCCAATATTTAACTCTACAATTTCCGGCAGTGCTGCAATTGACTGGACATTCTGGTAGTGAAGTCCATGACCTGCATTAGGCTGAATCCCTAGCTCCTTGGCAAAAATCACAGCTTCACGAATTCGCTCAAACTCCTCATCCTTCTCCCTCTGCTCCGTTGCATCGGCAAAGCGACCTGTATGGATCTCACAGACAGGAGCGCCAATCTCGGCAACCGCCTCAATCTGACGAGGATCAGGGTCGATAAATGGAGAGACCATGACACCTGCTGCGGCAAGTCGAGCCGCTGCATCCCTCATCTTCTCGATCTGTCCAGCTACATCCAGTCCACCCTCTGTTGTCAGCTCCTCTCGTTTTTCCGGGACCAGACAGCAGTCGGCAGGCCTGAATTCTTCGGCAATTGATATCATCTCCTCAGTCACTGCCATCTCCAGATTGATTTTAGTTTTGACGTGAGCAGCAACCTCTTCAAGATCACGGTCCTGAATATGGCGACGATCCTCACGCAGATGCATGGTAATCCCGTCTGCTCCTCCCCTTTCTGCCATAATTGCAGCCTCCATCACACTTGGATAGAGCGTCCCTCTAGCCTGTCGAAGGGTGGCAACATGATCAATATTTACCCCAAGCAGCAGGGTATTTTCATTACTCAATTCAGTGCTCCATATTGTGCTATCAATTTTCGACTCTCCAGCATATCGTTTGGCAGATGGTAATCAATTGCACTGCGTAGAAGATATTTGGCCTCCTGCATAACCCTCTTCTCAACCTTGCTCTCAGTCGTACGTAGCCACTCCAGGGTCTTTCCCATAACGGTCACAGCTTTTTCGTTAGAGGAAGAGAACGGCATCATTCCCTCTTCAGGGTGGTAACTATAGACCTGATCGGAGTGAATAGGTACACCTGCACAATCTATCTGCAAGTCAAAACCAAAACCTACAGCATTCAACAGCTGCACCTCAAAAGCACGCAATAGACACGCCTCATCACCACCACTATCCAGTGAGTGCAACAGCTCCCCATACTGTTCAAACAGTTTTACGTGGGGGTCGCCTCTATGAAGCAGACGTACCAGTAATTCATTAGCATACAACCCGCACAGTGTTCTTCTACCTTGCAATGAATATGATCGCCCCACAACCTCTGTACGATTCAAGGTATAAAGTTCACCTCGCCCACTCCAGGAGACCTGCAGCAGCGCAAACGGCTGCAGCTGTACAGAGAGTGGTGATCTACCTCTAGCCCCCCCACGTGTTGCCCCTCTGGCTACCACACTTACCCTGCCCTCATCATCTGTAAAAAGGTCAATAATTTGACTAGTATTACGAAAAGGTCGGGCATGCAATACAAACGCACGATGAAATTTATCTCGTGAGTTTCTGCTGGCCTCAGCCATCCTCTCTATACCCCAAACTATGCAGAGCACGATCATCATCTGACCAACCAGCTCTTACCTTGACCCATAGCTGTAGAAATATCTTTCTTCCCAACAACTCCTCCAACTCCTCTCTCGCCTCTTTGCCAACTGTACGTAGGCGTGCCCCCTTCTTGCCTATCACAATTCCTTTCTGTCCAGAACGCTCCACCCAGATAACAGCAGAGATATCGGTTAACTTGCCTGACTCCTTAAACTGTTCAATCTCTACTGTAAGTGCGTATGGCAACTCCTGACCAAGCTGTCGAGTCAGTTTTTCACGAATTCTCTCTGCCACCAGGAAGCGCTCACTACGATCAGTGATCTGATCTTCGTCATACAGATGAACCCCCTCAGGAAGCAGTGACTCCAGCCTATCTTCCAGCTGATCAACCCCCTTACCCTTTAGTGCAGAGAGCGGAACAATAGCGTCGAAAGAGGCTTTTTTTGAGAGTTGCTCTATAAGTGGCAACAACTTCTCCTTGTCACCAATCTGATCAATCTTATTGACCACTGCCACAAGTGGACAGTGTTGCTGCTTTAACAGCTCAACAACCGCATCATCTTCCTCACTCCACTTGCCTCCATCAACCACAAAAACCACCACATCCACATTATCCATACTACCTGCTGCAGCACGATTCAGGTAACGATTCATCGCTGTCTCTGCATTGGAGTGAATTCCTGGTGTATCCACATAGGTAAACTGAGAGCCTCCAACAGTCTTTATTCCCAACAGTCGATGACGGGTAGTCTGCGGTTTACGTGATGTTATGCTCAGTTTCTCCCCGAGAATTCGGTTCATCAATGTAGACTTGCCCACATTAGGCCGTCCAACAATTGCTATCACACCGCTTTTGTTAATTTGAGCATCAATTTTGCTCACCCGGTTTTCTCCAATTTTGCTATTGCCAGTGCTGCAGCCTCTTGCTCAGCCTTTCTTCTGCTGCCACCTTCACCCTGAGTAACCACATCTACATCATCAACTCGGCAGGTTATTATGAAGGTTTGAAGATGCCCTTCACCCTTGACTTTAACCACCTCATAATTTGGTAACGGATGTTTACGTGCCTGCAGCCACTCTTGAAGTCTGGTCTTGGGATCTTTCAGTTCTGTCAGTGGGGGCAAATTGTTGATACGTTGCTCAAACAGATTCTTTAGCCACTCCTCGCAAACGGCAAAACCACTATCCAGATAGATGGCACCAATAATTGCCTCTACAGCATCTGCAAGAATTGAGTCACGACGAAATCCACCACTTTTCAACTCACCCTGCCCCAGCAAAAGAGCATCCCCAATCTCAAACTCTCTGGCAATCTCCGCGAGACTCTCTCCTCGCACCAGACGCGCTCTCAACCTGCTGAGATCCCCCTCGGGAACATCGGGATAGTGGTGGTAGAGCATGTCGCTCACTACAAAACCAAGAATAGAGTCCCCCAGGAACTCAAGACGTTCATTATTCTGATTTCCCATACTGCGATGGGTAACTGCCTGACGCAACAGAGCAGGATTCTGAAACGTGTGGTTCAGTCGCTGTTCAAGTTGTTCCAATGGGGTGTGCGGCATCTATTCTTGGCCCGGACTACTCTATCGAACCAATTCGATTCCAGCTGATTCCATCTCCACAACTGAAATCCCAACTCATCCAGACAGCAACTGCCTTACCAACAATATTTTCCTCTGGCACAAACCCCCAGTAACGACCATCACGACTATTGTCACGATTGTCCCCCAACATGAAGTAGCTGCCTTCTGGGACCACCCACTCTCCCTCTGCTCGTGAGGAGCGTTGAGGAATAGTCAGAATCTCATGATCACTATCCGGGGTTTGTTCTCTAAAGCGCAGAGAGTTTATGGTATGGCACCTATTATTCATCCAGAGATGGGAACCATGCTTTGTTATATTGGCTGGCTTGCCATTAACAGAGAGCCTCTTGTTTCTATATTCAATCCTGTCCCCAGGAACACCGACCACACGCTTGATATAGTCCACACTTGGATCTTCCGGGTAGCGGAAGACCATGATATCTCCCCGCTGAGGCTCACCCACCTCAAGAATTTTGGTATCCACTACCGGCAGGCGCAATCCATAGGCAAATTTATTTACCAGGATAAAATCTCCCACAACCAGAGTAGGACGCATTGAGCTGGAGGGAATCCTGAAAGGCTCAAATATAAATGAGCGCAATATCAAAACAATCAAAATAACCGGGAAGAAGGAACGCGCATATTCCACCAAAATTGGTATATCTCTTCCCTGACGTTTTTCCGCCCAGAATTTTGCATCCAGCAACCAGATCCCACCGGTTACCATTAATGCAATCACCAAAATTCCTGAAAAATCGAGATGCATACTCCCCTCCTATTTCTTACTGGTCTGTAATACTGCCATGAATGCCTCTTGGGGAATATCCACCTTGCCCACTCTCTTCATTCTCTTCTTTCCCTCTTTCTGCTTTTCAAGCAGTTTCTTTTTTCTTGTAATATCACCACCATAGCATTTAGCGGTAACATTTTTTCGCAATGCCTTAACAGTAGTTCTGGAGATAATCTTGGCGCCAATGGTGGCCTGAATTGCCACATCAAACATCTGCCGCGGGATGATCTCCTTCATTTTGTCAGCCAGCAAGCGTCCTCTCGAAATTGATGCATCTCGGTGTACAATCATTGACAGTGCATCCATCTTGTCACCATTGATAAGCAGATCAACCTTGACCAGATCAGCAACCTGAAACGCCTTGAAATAGTAGTCCATTGAGGCAAATCCACGGCTCACTGATTTGAGTCGATCAAAGAAATCAACCAACACCTCGGATAACGGAAGCTCATAGGTAATAGATACCTGTCGCCCCATATACTGCATATCCTTCTGCACCCCACGCTTCTCTATACATAATCCTATCACCGCTCCAACATAATCCTGAGGGACCAGAATATTGGAGACAATTACCGGCTCACGAATCTCACTTATCTTGTTAACCACAGGAAGATCAGCGGGGTTATCAATATGGATAATCTCACCATCACTCTTCTCAATCTCATAGACTACTGTGGGCGCTGTAGTAACGAGATTGAGACCATATTCACGCTCCAGACGCTCCTGAATAATCTCCATATGAAGCATACCGAGAAAACCAATACGGAATCCAAAACCTAGTGCTGGCGACACCTCCGGCTCATACTCCAGTGCTGCATCATTAAGACGAAGTTTGGCCAGAGCATCACGAAAATCCTCATAGTCATCAGTATCAACCGTATACATCCCGGCAAATACCTGTGGCTTAACCTCCTGAAATCCAGGCAGTGACTCTTCAACCGGATCTCCCGCATTGGTCAAGGTGTCACCAACAGGTGCCCCATCAATCTGCTTGATTCCAGCAATAATATATCCCACCTCGCCCGCTACCAGCTCATCCTTCGAAGTACGCTTTGGGGTAAAAATACCAACCTGGTCAACCAGATGGCTATTTCCGGTAGACATTACCTTCATCTTCATCCGCTTGCGGATTCTACCATTCACAACCCGCACCAATGAGACTACACCAAGATAGTTATCGAACCATGAGTCAATAATCAGCGCCTGTAGCTTGCCGTCAGGGTCTCCCTGTGGAGCAGGAATTAGCTCAACAATCTCCTCCAGAAGTTCATCAACTCCCAATCCCGTCTTTGCACTTACCCGTTTGGCATCTGCAGCATCAATGCCAACAATCTCTTCAATCTCCTCAATAACCCGTTCCGGATCTGCCGAAGGGAGATCAATCTTGTTTAGAACCGGAAGCACCTCAAGACCAAGGTCAATTGCGGTATAACAGTTGGCAACTGTCTGTGCCTCAACACCTTGAGCCGCATCCACCACAAGTAGTGCGCCCTCACAAGCTGCCAGAGAGCGTGATACTTCATAACTGAAATCAACATGTCCTGGAGTATCGATAAAATTCAGCAGATAAATCTTTCCATCACTGGCCTTGTACTCCAAAGAGACGCTCTGCGCCTTGATAGTAATCCCCCTCTCTTTCTCGATATCCATCGAGTCAAGCACCTGTGCAGACATCTCACGATCAGAGAGGCCACCACAGACCTGAATGAAGCGGTCGGCAATAGTTGATTTGCCGTGGTCTATATGGGCAATAATAGAAAAATTTCTGATCTGCGAGAGGTCGTACACTACTTGTTCCGTCAATTAAAAAAATGACTCCAACTGGAGTCATTTTCTAGTCATTTACCCAGACATTCCCTGAGCCGTTTTTCATCCAGGAAATAATGACAGATTTCTTCTGATTGCTCCAGCAGAACCGGCACTTTTGTCCCATATTGTGACTCCAGCTCCGGAACATTATTTATGACGATACGCTCCACCTTAAAACGGTCACGTAGTGGATGATGGGTCAGTAGCTCCTCCATATCATCACAGAGATGACACCCCTGCCGAACCATCAACTTGAGCTCTCTCTTAATCTGGCATCCTCAAGGCAAGAAAGATGGGTCCTTTTTCACGAACAACATAGACAGGAACACCTTTACCATCCGGCAGACGATCAAGAATCTGGAGCAGATGATCTACTCCCTCAATCACCACATAGTTGATTCGACTGATCACATCTCCTGCCTGCAGACCATAACGATCCGCAACGCTTCCAGCCTCAACCTGTTTAACAAAGACTCCGCCAGAGTGGATGGAGCGGCTCTCTCGAACCTCCTCAGGAATACTCTCCAACGTCATCCCCAGTCTCTCCATGGTAGCCTTCTCTACCTGCTTATCACTGTTTTGTGGCTCGACTGATGCTAACTCATCATCTGATGGGAGCTCACCAATCACCACCTGAACAACCATCTCTCGCCCCTCACGAATAATCTTTACCGGAACAGGATGACCAACAGGTGTTCTTCCAACAATTGGTGGCAGATGAGAGTTACTCTCCACAAAGTGTCCATTGAACTCTGTAATAACATCACCAACCTGGAGATCAGAATGAGAGGCAGGGCTATCTTTCAACACCTCAGCAACCAATGCCCCAACCGGACGATCCATTCCAAAAGAGTCAGCCAGGTCACTGGTAACTGACTGAATCAGTACCCCAAGCCAACCGCGGCTGACGTGACCACCATTCTTGACCTGCTTGACGACATCCATCGCAACCTCAATGGGTATAGCGAAAGAGAGCCCCATGTACCCCCCTGACTTGCTGAATATGATGGAATTTACTCCAACCACCTCACCATCAAGGTTAAAGAGCGGACCGCCTGAGTTTCCTGGATTGATCGCTACATCAGTCTGAATAAATGGAACATAGTTGAATCTGTTATCACCCTCAGAGATATTTCTCGCCTTGGCGCTGACAATGCCTGCTGTTGCTGACATCTCGAAACCAAAAGGAGAGCCAATTGCCAGTACCCACTCACCAATTTCAAGATCCTTGCTAGTGCCGGTCTTAACAATTGGCAAGCCACTAGCATCAATTTTGATCAGGGCAATATCTGATCTTTTATCTGATCCAACCACATCTGCCTTGAACTCCCTGTGGTCAAATAGACGAACATTAATCTCATCAGCATCTTCAACCACATGGTGGTTGGTAAGAATATAACCGTCCTCTGTCAAAATACTTCCGGACCCCTGAGCCTGGGTCTCAAACTCACGTGGTTCTGGACGGGGAACAGGTCCTCGAGGCCCCATCCCTCTATCCTCAAAGAATCTGCGGAAGAACTCTGGCAGCTCCTCATAAGGCAGGTCATCAGGCCCCTGAGAGAATGGCCCCATCCCGGGGATTGATGGCATTTTTCTCTTCTGGGTTACGCTAATACTTACTACTGCCGGCATCTGCTCCTTTACCAGCCGGGTAAAATCTGGGAGAGCGGCAACCTCTGCCGCCATCCCCCCAACCGGCAACAGTAGCAACACCACAAACAACCTGACCCAAACTGCCTTTTTACACCCTTTGCACCATCCCATCATTTTCATATATTCCTTTAGATAGTCAACATATTTAACTGTTTTATTTAATCTTATTGTTAATCCATAGTCACAAAATATTGCGCTTTAACTTCTGTTATCACTGGAACCATCTCCTGTTGCTCAAACCATCCTTTACTCTTCATCCATAGAACCACAGCATAAGCCCCAGCAGCCCCAGCCACAACTGTTACCCACTCCTGAACAGAACCAAACCAGTTAGCCATCACCCACTGCCCAATCAATGCAAACAGAAAAAGGGCCAATAGTGGAATCATGTAGAGCAGAACAGCCCCTTTCATCAGACTATTTTCCGAGATAGCAATAATAACCTGCTCCCCAATTTTTGCATGAAGAGGATTCTCTACCTGCACTCTGAATGGTCTGTTCCCCAAGACCTTGGAAAATGTTGCCGTACCGCAGCCTGATGATGACTCGCAACTACCACAAGAGCTCTGTCGAGTGGTTTCAACCCACGCCTTATCACCATCAACTGCCACTACGGTTGCCATCTCCTTAACCACTTTCAGCCTCCAGCGATATTGCCACCCTCTTCACTATATCAATTGGCATCTCACCAAGAACTGTAATCCTGTATCCCAACACAGAGTGGCTATAAATATTCAACGGCCGTCCATTGCTCTCCATCTGGCGTTCTGTAACCGGCTGCCCACGTGCGGAATCAGATTTTTCGATAAAGAGAGAGAACACATTCTCACCATCACTAAGAATCAACTGATTAACTACACCACCAAATTCGGGGATACTGTGCTCAACCACATCGATTTTATGAAATCCGTTTGGCAACCAACCAAGCCTCCATCCGACAATCCTCTTTACCACCTGTTGTGATGCCCCAGCTCTTCCATTAAGGGATGGTGCAGTAGAGACAAGTGCAGCCCGCTGCTGTGCAGAATGTCTATTCTCATCATGACGAACCATATATGAACGAACACGAGCAGAACGCTCCAACGGATTAATCCAGCGCTCAACCCACCTGCCATCCACCTCAACCCACTCCGTAGCTACGGAGGCATCCTTCTCATTTGCTGAATACGGAACAATCTGGAGGCCCATCTGCTGAATCACCAGAAAACTGACTGTAGCAAGAGATGCTGCCAGTGCCAATGGGACCCACGCCTTGCGTCTACCAGAGACTGAAGCAGAGACCGAATCGGAAGTGGGTGCTGGCGCAAGAATAGCGGCCTCTTTCTCTATCGCTTCTGCCACACGATCTGCAACACCTCCTCTCTCTGCTGACGCCACATATGAACTTCCATTTTCGAACAGCAACTGTCTTGCCAAATGGTGATTTTTCCACTGTTGACGTAGCTGTGGGTTCCTCTCGACCTGCAAAAGCAGCTGCTTTACCTCATCTTCAGAGAGATCCCCATCCATCAATCGAGAGAGTTGCTCTCCTGCAGTCCTGTCATGATTCATCAATACTCTCCCAGCTCTTGCAATTGCTGACTAATAGCCTCACGTGCACGGAAAATTCTGGAACGGACGGTACCGATCGGGCAATCCATAATCTCCGCAATCTCATCGTAACTCATACCTTCAAGCTCTCGTAATGTAATTGCCATCTTCAGATCTGCAGACAAATTCTCCAGCGCAAGCACAAGCGTCTGTTGAAGTTCATCTCTTAATAACTCACTTTCCGGCGTTGCTTTCTCCGTCAGACCCTCACCCTGCAACAAAAGTTCCGCATCCTCCGCATCCAGGTCAGTTGCTGGTGGTCTTCTCCCTTTTGCCGTCAGATGGTTTTTTGCTGTATTGACAGCAATTCGGTAGAGCCAGGTATAGAAGGCACTATCTCCACGAAAATTTGCCAGGGCACGATAGGCACGGATGAACGCATCCTGAGCCACATCCTCTGATTCGGCATGATCCTTTACAAACCGCCTTACCAGCGAAATCACCTTATGCTGGTATTTCAGAACAAGAAGATCAAACGCTCGCTTGTCACCCTTTTGAACTTGCTCCACCAATAGCTGGTCGACATCCCGCTGCTCCAAAGGTACTCCCATATTTTAATTTAACTGAGAAAGCTCTGATTAAGTCACTTCGTGACCCAATCAGAGCTCCCTCACAAGTTATCCCAGACATTACCGACATTATCATACAAGTGGATGAAATAGACCCGTACACGGTAAAATGGTTCCATAATGTCCCTCTATCAACATGACGTACTGATTATTGGAAGCGGAGCTGCCGGCCTAACCATGGCACTGCAGCTTGCCCCAACACTTAAAATTGCCCTTCTCTCCAAATCTCTACTGGATGAAGGCAGCACCCTCTACGCACAAGGGGGAATTGCCGCAGTTCTTGATGAGGATGACTCTATTGAGTCCCACGTCCAGGACACCATAAGTGCCGGAGGAGGTCTGTGTGATGAGAACGTGGTGCGCTTTGCCGTAGAAAATGCCAAATCATCCATAGAAAATCTGATTAACGCAGGAGTGCAGTTTTCACATACAGAACCATCCAATCCCGATTCACCACTCCATCTTACCCGTGAGGGCGGACACAGCAATCGCAGGGTTATCCATGCCGCCGATGCTACCGGCAAGGCAATTGAGACCACACTTAATGAACAGGTCAGATCTCGAGACAATATCGAAATATTCGAAAACCATATTGCCATCGATCTCATCACCACATCAAAGCTTGATTCAGATGATAAGAATCGAGTCATTGGCGCCTATATACTTGATCGTCTAAATGATCAGATTCACACCTTCAAGGCACCCCATGTGGTGCTTGCAACTGGAGGCGGCAGCAAGGTCTATCTCTATACCAGCAATCCCGATATCTCTACAGGAGACGGTATTGCCATGGCATGGCGTGCAGGATGCAGGGTTGCCAATATGGAATTCAACCAGTTCCACCCAACCTGCCTCTACCACTCTCAGGCAAAATCATTCCTTATTACCGAGGCAGTACGTGGTGAGGGAGGAAAACTTCTTCTTCCAAACATGGAGCCATTTATGAGCAACTTTGACTCCCGAGAAGAGCTGGCGCCAAGAGACATTGTAGCCAGAGCTATTGACCATGAGATGAAACGACTTGGTGTTGAACATCTCTATCTGGATATAAGCTTCAAGGATGCAGATTTCATAAAGAAACACTTCCCAATGGTCCATAGCAAACTTATGAAATTCGGGATTGATATAACAAAAGAGCCAATACCTGTGGTGCCTGCAGCCCACTACACATGTGGTGGCATCACTACTGACACCAGCGGAAAAACTGATATTGATGGTCTCTACGCCATTGGTGAGGTGGCACATACAGGCCTCCACGGGGCCAACAGAATGGCCAGCAACTCTCTGCTTGAGTGTCTGGTTTTTGCCACTTCAGCAGCCAACGAAATAAACCAAAGCCCCCAACAACAATTATCAAATATCAAAATTCCACCATGGGATGAGAGCAGGGTCACCGACTCTGATGAGGAGGTTGTGGTCTCACACAACTGGGACGAACTTCGCAGATTCATGTGGGACTACGTTGGAATTGTCCGCACAACCAAACGTCTGGAGCGTGCTCAACGCCGTATTGAACTGCTGCAGCATGAGATTGCCGAGTACTACAGCAACTTTAGAATCTCAAATAATCTGCTGGAGCTGCGTAACCTGGCGCAGGTTGCGGAACTGATCATACACTCTGCCCTGCAACGCAGAGAGAGCCGCGGCCTGCACTACACTCTGGATCACCCAGATCTTTTAGACAAGGCGGAAAACACCATCCTCAAGCCGTAACAGAAGAGAGCTCCATTCCCGAAATCTCAGCGATGATATCGGCAACCATCAAACTGAATGTCTGCTCACCATTCAACAGCCACCCCTGAAGATCTTGATCAGACTCATCCAATAATAATATAAACTGCTTCTGTAACCACTCTGGCGCATCCCGGTAATGCCTGTTTGCATAATGCTGAAGCAACAGATCAAGCTCCAACATCCCCCTGCGACAGCGCCACAATATCTGAGAATGGGTAATCATAATGAGCGCTTCAACATTGCCCCTCGCAGCTTTCCAATGGCATCAGATGGGTTAAGCCCTTTTGGACAGCTGTTTGTGCAGTTCATGATGGTGCGACACCTGAACAGCTTGAATGGCCCTTCAAGAGCATGCAGCCTCTCATCTGTTGCCTGGTCCCTGCTGTCAGAGACAAAACGCCACGCCTGTAACAGCGCAGCTGGCCCCAGAAACTCTTTTGGATTCCACCAGAATGAGGGGCATGCTGTAGAACAGCATCCACAAAGAATACATTCATAGAGACCATCTAGCCGCTCTCTCTCCTCAGGTGACTGTCTATACTCCACCTCTGGCTCTTGATCATCTACAGTTAGCCATGGTTTAACTGCCCGATACTGACGGAAAAATGGATCCATATCGACAATCAGATCACGAATCACCGGTTGTCCCGGAAATGGGCGAATCTCAACTGGCTCCTTCAGCCCCTTGAGCGGAGTGATACAGGCCAGGCTATTGCTACCATTGATATTCATCCCGTCAGAACCACATACCCCCTCACCACAGGATTTCCTGAAAGATAGCGACTCATCCTCTGCCTTTATCAACTTAAGTGCTGACAACACCATCATCTCATCCGAGATCAGATCATCATCAAGCAGATACTCTTGCATACGTGGCTCTGAGTCCTGTTCGGGGTCAAATCGGTAGATTAAAAATCTCATGCAGATACCCTTTAATAAACCCTGGCCTTTGGCGGCACTGCTGGTTCCGTCAATGGGTTCATATTTACCTTTTTGTACTGCAACTCTCCATCCAGTGAAAACAGGCTATGGGCCAACCAGTTCTCATCATCTCGCTCTGGATAATCAGTCCTGGAGTGAGCCCCTCTGCTCTCCTGCCTGGCTGCTGCAGAGACCACTGTCGCCAACGCCACATCGGCCAGATTCTCCAGCTCCAGCATCTCAATCAGTGCGGTATTGAATATCTTGCTCTGGTCATGAACCACCACATTGCCGACTCTCTCTCTAATGGAACGAATCTTCTCTACTCCTTGCTGCAGAACATCTTCACTCCTGTAGACTCCACAGTAACGTTCCATAGTCTCTTTCAGCTCATTACGTAATTGAGAGACGGACTCTTTCTCGCCACCGCCTCCACTTCCCTGTTGCTGAAAACGACTCAGCGCCTTATTGATTGCCTGCTCTGGAATAGCTGAACGGTGCTTCTGATCATGATGGTACTGCAGGATTCTGTTGCCTGCCGCCCTACCAAAAACCACAATATCCAGCAGAGAGTTTCCGCCCAGACGATTTGCTCCATGGACCGAGACACAGGCACACTCACCCACCGCAAACAAACCAGGCACAGGCGCATTAACCTCTCCATCCTGCCCCAACACCTCCCCAAAGCGGTTGGTCGGGATACCACCCATAGTGTAGTGAGCTGTCGGATAGACCGGGACGGGCTCCTTTGCCATATCTCGATGAGAAAAAGTTATCGCCAGATCACGAATTGCCGGCAATCGCTTCTTGACCACCTCCTCCCCAAGATGATCAACCTTTAACAGCACATGATCTCTGTCTGGTCCACAACCACGTCCCGCCTCTACCTCTAAAAATATTGCACGACTCACCACATCACGACTGGCAAGATCTTTCGCACTTGGGGCATAACGTTCCATAAAACGCTCACCATCACCATTTATCAGATAACCACCCTCTCCACGTGCCCCCTCTGAGAGCAACATCCCCTTGCCTGCAATGCCGGTAGGGTGAAACTGAAAAAACTCCATATCTTGCAGCGGGATACCAGCACGCAGCACCATCGCCATACCGTCCCCGGTATTTATCATTGCATTGGTGGTGGTCTTGAAAATCTGTCCTGCACCACCTGTCGCCAGCAGCACCGTCTTGGCATCCAGCAACAGAGGCTCTCCAGTTGCAATCTCCAACACCAGCACACCTACTACTCTGCCTCCATCATCACGCAGCAGATCGAGCGCAAAGTATTCATCAAAAAAGTGTGTCTGCTGCGCCAGATTCTGTTGATAGAGAGAGTGGAGAATCGCATGTCCGGTACGATCTGCTGCTGCACAGGTACGTGCCGCCTGTTCACCACCATAATTTTGACTCTGCCCACCAAATGGGCGCTGATAGATGGTTCCATCCTCCAGCCGGGAAAATGGTACTCCTGAATGCTCCAGCTCGGTCACCAGTTTGTAGGCTGAGCGGCACATATATTCTATGGCATCCTGATCTCCAAGCCAGTCACTCCCCTTAATGGTGTCATACATATGCCAACGCCAGTCATCTTCCATCACATTACCGAGAGCAGCATTGATCCCCCCCTGAGCAGCAACAGTATGAGAGCGGGTTGGAAAGACCTTGGAGACCACTGCAACACGAACATTTTCATTTGCAAGTTGCAGTGCGGCACGCAATCCACCACCACCTGCACCTATAACCACGGTGTCAAAAGTTCTCCTCTTAAGTGTCATGACAAACTCACATTACGCTCAACAAGATAAGAGCCATCCACAGCCCCAACCAGAACAGCACCAGTACGGTACCACCCAACAACACAATTCTTACCATACGCTGCCTTACATAGTCGAGCAGGACATCACGTATGCCTACCCAGCAGTGCAGTAACAGAGCAATAAATCCGCCCATAATCCAGATTGGATTGAACCCGTCAACAACCCACCGCCTCCACCCTTCATGCCCCGTATCCTCAAGCTGCAACAGTGAGACCAGCAGCAGAGGCATCACTATCAACAGAACAACGGCACTGAAACGCTGTATTACCCAGGCCCGCATTCCGGTAAGAACAAACATCAGAACAGTGCCCAACCGACCAAAACAAGAGCCAACATACTCAATCCGGAGACCACTATTGCCCCATCACTTGCACTATCCTTTTCTATCCCTACACCAATATCAAGCAACAAAATACGTGCTCCTGATATCAGGTGGTGTATCAGAGTCCAACATACAATTATGGCAATAAAGCGCGAGAGTGGATCCTCCCACAAATCCAGTAGCTGCTGAAATGAGTCGGCACCATGCAACGAGCGTTCAAACAGATAGAGAAAAAGCGGCAGAAGAAGAGACAGAGCCACCCCTGAAATGCGGTGAAGAATAGAGAGTATTGCAGTCGCCGGGAAACTAATCTGCAATAGATTGAGGAAAACAGGTCTCGAATTTTTCTCCATGGTGTACTGGTTATGGTTATTATTGTGTTATTGAATTCACAGTAATTGAACCATATATCAATTGCAAGAGGATAACTGACACCATGAATAGTGAATGGCTAAACTTTCTGCAAGGCAGTGGCGCAGAGATTGAGAATGAGTGCGTAACAAGCTTCGGTAACCCGGAACAGGAGCGCCATGTTGTATCAAGCGGAGATGTTATGTGTGATCTCTCTCACCTGGCTGTTTTGGAGGTGAGCGGAGATGATAGTGCAGATTTTCTGCAAAACCAGTTCACCAATGATATTGGCGCACTTGATATAGGCAAGAGCCAGCTGGATGGGTGGTGTAGTCCAAAGGGGCGTCTACTGGTGCTGTTTCATGTTATCCGTCATGAAAATAACAAATTCCTCCTGTTGCTGCCAGAAGAGCTACGTGACTACGCACAAAAACGGTTGCAGATGTTTGTGATGCGATCCAGCGTGACAATAGATGATTTAAGTAATCAGCTGGTACGCATAGGGGTATCGGGCCCTGACGCTGAACAACAACTCTCCTCCCTGGTTGATCATTTACCAGAGAATATTGATGACACAGTTAACGCAAACAATATTCAGGTAATAAGGTTACGCCCTACACTTTACCAACGCTTTCTTGTTATCACTGACAGCATTCATGCAGAAAAAGTATGGTCACATCTGGATGTACAATCAACTCCTGTAAGCAGAGAACCATGGGAGCTACTGGATATACGCGCAGGAGCTCCATCAATCACACTAAAAACTCAGGAATCATTTGTTCCACAGATGGTTAATCTGCAGGCCCTGAATGGGCTCAGCTTTACCAAAGGCTGTTATCCAGGACAGGAGGTTGTCGCCCGTATGGAGTACCTGGGAAAACTCAAACGCAAGATGTACAGGATTACAATTCTTGATGAGAGCACCCCTGCAGACGGTAGTAGTCTATACTCGAAATCTTCCAGCTCACCACAAGGGGCTGGTGAGATTGTATCTGTGCAAAAGGATGGCGATGGAGTTTGGGAGGGTCTGGCTGTACTTGAGGTTGCAATTGCTGATGCCGGAGATCTAACCCTGCACGAAGATGAGACCATCCCGGTCACAGTACAGGAACTCACTGCCAAAGATTAAAATACCAACCATGACCATTATCAAACAAGAAGATTTCATCTCCAGTATTGCAGATGCCCTGCAATATATATCCTACTATCATCCAATAGACTTCATTCAGGCAATGGGCGCCGCATGGGAACGAGAACAGTCTCCTGCTGCCAAGGATGCAATTGCTCAGATTCTGATGAACTCCAGAATGTCCGCGCTGGGCAAACGTCCGATCTGTCAAGACACCGGGATTGTCGTGATCTTTCTTAAGATAGGGATGGAGATAGACTGGGACACCGGCACATCACTGCAAGAGATGGCTGATGAGGGTGTGCGTCGCGCCTATCTGGACCCTGACAACAAACTGCGTGCCTCTATACTGGATGATCCTGCCGGGGAGAGAAAAAACACCAGAGACAACACCCCTGCCGTGCTCCATGTCGAAATGGTTCCTGGCGACAAACTGGATATCATCGTTGCCGCCAAGGGTGGAGGATCGGAAAACAAGGCCAGATTTACCAACCTTGGTCCAGGTGCAAATGTTGCAGACTGGGTTGTTGAGCAGGTCCCATCCATGGGGGCCGGATGGTGTCCTCCAGGCATGCTTGGCATTGGAATTGGCGGCACCGCCGAGAAAGCGATGCTGATGGCCAAAGAGGCTCTGATGGATCCTGTCGACATACAGGAGCTACGTGAACGCGGAGCTAACACCACCAGCGAGAAACTTAGAATCGAGATCATGGAGAGGGTCAATGCTCTTGGTATTGGTGCACAAGGGTTGGGTGGACTAACCACACTATTGGATGTAAAGATCAGAGAGTACCCGACACATGCTGCATCACTACCTGTTGCCATAATTCCCAACTGCGCTGCTACCCGCCACCTTCACTTTAGCCTTGATGGATCAGGGCCTGTAGAGCTGACACCTCCTTCGATTGATGAGTGGCCGGACATCACCTGGAGGCCATCAGCTGATGCTCGCAGAGTTGATCTCGACACCTTAACCGCTGAAGACACTCATCAGTGGAAGCCTGGCGAGACCCTGCTGTTAAATGGAAAACTGTTAACTGGCAGAGATGCTGCACACAGACGAATTTCGGAACTGTTTGAGTCTGGACAAGGTCTGCCAGATGGTGTCGATCTGAAAAATCGGATGATCTATTACGTTGGACCTGTTGATCCTGTCAAAGGTGAAGCGGTTGGACCAGCCGGCCCCACTACATCAACCAGAATGGACAGCTTTACTGATCTAATGCTGGAGAAGACAGGCCTTATTGGGATGGTGGGCAAAGCAGAACGTGGTCCAGCCACAATTGAGTCGATTAAAAAACACAGGTCTGTCTACCTGATTGCTGTTGGTGGTGCAGCCTACCTTGTTGCCAAGGCGATCAAGAAATCTCGGGTTATTGCATTCGAGGAGCTGGGCATGGAGGCTATCTACGAGTTCGAAGTAGAGGATATGCCTGTCACCGTCGCAGTCGATAGCAACGGCGAGTCACTCCATCAAAGTGGCCCGGCAGAGTGGAAAATCCGTATTGAGGAGATCGGCCGCCCTAGGCATGAACCCTTGCGGAAGTAATCGCGTCTCACTCATGCAGCACGCTCAAGCACATCCCTGTGTCGCTCGACTGTGGCCGTCCAGGCCACAGACGGCTACCTGTGTGAGGCGAGATTACTTCCGCAAGGATTCATCCTGGTGAGAAATACGGGCTAGTGTCCCTTCTCGTCTCCTGCATGAGATAGATAGAGCGCAAGACCGATCAGGGCAATACCCCCAGCCATGTAGAGTAGATCCAGAGGTGTCCCGAAGTGCATGGAGACAGTATGCTCAAAGAACTTCACAATCAGAATCATCAAAATAACCTTGGCCAGACGTGCCTTTAGATCATCCAGACTTTTTATCAGCAACACACTGGAAGAGGTTGCTGCCCCCTCTGCAGCATCAATCTCGCTAATAAAGAGTTCATAGAGACCAAGCGCAAATATCAGCAACACTGTGGCCAGCAGATAGCCATCCACAATCTCTACAATATGGGTTACTGTCTCCGCATGAAGCGCTGTTCTGGCTGCGGCCTCCATTAGTGGGTCTGCATAATGAACAAGATGAGAGATCATATAAAATGCGTCAACTGTGGCCATATAGAACATTGCCAGTGAGGCAAGCAGGCTTGAGATAACAGCAGTTAATACGACCAGGCGGCTACTCCAGAGAAAATTTTCAAATAACTGTTCTAGTGCTTTCATAAAAGGTTCATTTCATATATTGAGTTTTCTATATAATCCACGATTTCCGACTCTATTACCATGGCTAATTCAAAACAAAAAATCTTCCGATTTATGGTGCTAATCAGCTACTTTGCACTGATAGCTCATCTTATGCTATGGAATATCTGGCTTGGGCCATCCCACTATTTCCCTGTAGCCATGACCCTGATAGTGATGGTTGTGCCACTACTATTGCCTCTACGCGGAATCCTCCATGGCCGCGCCTATACCCATGCCTGGACCGGATTTCTTGCCCTCTTGTACTTTATTCACGGTATCGGAGATTTTGTGATCAACCCTCCAGAGAGGATCTATTCTGGAATTGAGATAGCTCTCAGCCTGACACTATTTTTTGGTTGTGCCTTCTATGCAAGAATTACAGGAAAGAGTGAAGCAAGGTAAAGTAATCACAACTTCACACGGGCAGCCGTCTGTGGCCTGGACGGCCACAGTCGAGCGACACAGGGATATGCTTGAGCGTGCTGCATGGGTGAGGTTGTGATTACTTTCGCAAGGATTAACAATATAACTGTTCACAACAAATCAGAGTGACAACAACTCCTTAACAAAAGGTATTGTAATCCTGCGCTGTGCAATAAGAGTATGCTCATCCAGCTGATCCAGCAGTGAGAAGAGTGTATGAAAGTCCCTGGATGTTCGACTCATCAAAAAGCTGGCAACCTCGTCACCCATCTCCATTCCTCTTGATGCAGCCCGCTCCTGCAGGACATGCCACTTCTCCCTGTCATCAAGAGAAGTCAGGCGTTCAACCACCCCCTCTCCAAGTCTGGAACGCAGATCAGGCAGTTTCATGCTCAACTCTGCAGGTGCGGTTTTTGCTGTTATCAAAACGTGGTTGCCATCATCCCGTAATCTGTTAAGCAGATGAAACAGGGACTCCTCCCAACCGCTATCGCCAGCCACTGCATCGAGATCATCCAGTGCTACCAGATCATACTGCCCCACCCCATCCAGCGATGCCGGACCCTGAGCAAATAATGTTTTGAGCGGCAAGACAATAGATTGCCTCTGATCAGAACCAAACAGATTACAGGTAGCATGCAGAAGATGGCTCTTCCCTACCCCATTTGGCCCCCAGATATAGAGCAGATGTGGCCCATCTCCAGAAGCTATCTCCTGTAGCATGGCAACTACTGTGGAGCCCGGCTGTGGATGAAAGTTATCAAATGAGGCTCTCTCCTGCAGTGAAAGCGAAAGAGGAATCTGTCTATCCACCGTGCTGTTTCCTGTACGCGCTCCAACCCCAGGTCCAGACATAATCTGCACCACTCATAACTGTTGTGGTGAGCACAACATAGGTTGAAAAAGTAATCACCTCATCACTTACCCCACCAAAAGCCTGGCTAATTACGATACCTAAAACATAAGATATCTGCGTAAACGTATTGATTTTACTAACAATACTTGGAGCCATGTCGTATTGGCCTACACGATAATGATAGACCGTTCCGCCCACCACAATCAACAGATCACGAAACACAATGATCACCACAAGCCAGACTGGAATCAATCCCAACCAGGCCAGCATTACAGTTGTAGAGACCAATAACAGCTTGTCCGCCAGCGGGTCAAGAATAGAACCGAGCCTGCTCTGCCACCCCATCCTTTTTGCCAGCAAGCCATCGAGCCCATCACTCATTCCAGCAAATGCAAACAGGTAGAGAGTCTCAAGAAAGAAACCATTATCCAGCAACCAGACAATGGGGATAACCAGCAGCATTCGCAGCATGGTAATTAGATTTGGAATATCGCGTCGATCCATAATCCGGTAGAATACCTTTTTTTAGACCTCAAGATTTACAATGACTTCAAAAAAATCTCTAAGCTATAGTGATGCAGGCGTTGATATTGATGCCGGCAACGACCTGATTGAACATATTAAACCTCTGGCAGCAAGAACCAGTCGCCCTGGAGTAATGGCAGGCCTTGGTGGCTTTGGTGCTCTCTTCGAGATTCCTCTGGACCGTTACAAGAACCCTCTTCTGGTATCAGGTACTGATGGCGTTGGCACTAAACTACGACTGGCAATGCAACTGGAAAAACACGACACCATAGGTATTGACCTGGTTGCCATGTGTGTAAATGACCTTATTGTGCAAGGCGCAGAACCACTGTTCTTTCTCGATTACTATGCGACGGGAAAACTGGACAAAAAAACTGCTATCTCTGTTATAGATGGTATTGCAACCGGTTGTGAACAGGCTGGTGCTGCCCTTATTGGTGGCGAGACAGCCGAGATGCCGGGCATGTACAGCGAGGGAGATTATGATCTGGCTGGTTTCAGTGTTGGCATTGTAGAGAAGAGCGAGGTTATTGATGGCTCCAGGGTGAAAGCTGGAGATGTGCTGATTGGAATGCGCTCCTCTGGCCCCCACTCCAATGGATACTCCCTGGTTCGCAAAATCATTGAGGTTAGCAATGCCGACCTAAATGAAGATCTGGATGGAAAACCGCTGGGAGAACAGCTCCTGGAACCCACCAGGATCTATGTTAAACCTCTATTGGCACTAGCCAAACAGATTCCAGTTCATGCATTAGCCCATATCACAGGTGGAGGACTTACAGAAAATCTTCCACGTGTACTTCCTGAAT
This sequence comes from Candidatus Thiopontia autotrophica, assembly GCF_982804495.1. Lineage (NCBI taxonomy): Bacteria > Pseudomonadati > Pseudomonadota > Gammaproteobacteria > Candidatus Thiopontia > Candidatus Thiopontia autotrophica. Next base: position 30,996 of record NZ_CEYDPX010000009.1, read on the forward strand.
CCACAACCGCCATGGTTGAAAAAAGCTCATGGGAGTGGCCAGCGGTATTCAAGTGGCTTCAGGAGCAGGGGAATGTGGTCGATGAGGAGATGATTCGCACCTTTAACTGTGGGGTCGGTATGGTTGTTGTGGTCTCATCCGAAGATGCAGATAGTACAATCAGTATTCTCGCCAAACAGGGAGAGTCTGCCTGGAAACTTGGCACCATCACCTCTTCTGATGAAGAGGGCAAAGAGCCCAAAGTTGTATTCTGCTAACCGGCCAATCTCCGTTGTTGTCCTTATATCTGGCCGAGGAAGTAACCTGCAGGCGCTTGTGCGTTCACAGCAGGCAAATAAAATCGATATCAAAATCGCTGGGGTTATCAGTAACCGGGCAGATGCGGTGGGGCTTGCCTTTGCCAAAGAAAACAACATCCCAACTACTGTAGTCGACAGCACAAATTTCGGTAGTCGTTCCGATTATGATCGTGAACTCATCAGGGAGATTGATCAAAACCGGCCAGAACTGGTTATCCTGGCAGGTTTTATGCGCATTCTCTCTTCTGAGTTTGTTCGCCACTATCGCGGCAGACTGATCAACATTCACCCCTCCCTGCTTCCTCACTTCAAGGGGCTACATACCCACCAACAGGCGCTTGATGCCGGGGCAAAAGAGCATGGCGCAAGTGTCCACTACGTAACTGAAGAGCTGGATGGCGGACCGGTATTTCTGCAGGCCAAGATACCTGTATTAAATAGTGACAATGCTGCATCACTGGCAAACCGCGTACTGGAGAGAGAACACCAACTATATCCTGCAGCGGTTCAGTTAATCGCCAATGGCCGCATTCAGCTGGTTGACGAAAAGCTGCTGTTCGATCAAACTCCTATCGATGAACCAATTCAGCTCGACACTATTAGCTAGAATCCTTGTTGTTACAGCACTGTTTTTCTCAGCCAGGGCTGGCGCATTTCCAGAGACATTTAGTGCCAAATACCTCTTGAGCGGCAAAGGGATGTCACTTGGAGAGACCACTTACAATTTAACAAAAACAGCAACCGACAACAGCAGCCGGTTCACAATCCATACTGAGCCCACAGGCCTGGCCAAGCTCTTCGTAAAGAAAATCATTGATGAGAGCTCTATTTGGAAGTGGCGTGACAAGAAAATCACCCCTATTCAATACAACTACCACAGAAGCGGAAAAAAAGAGAGAAAGAGATCACGGATCTTTGATTGGAACAGCGCAACTGTCACCATAAAAGATGACGGAAAAGAGCAGAAACTTGATCAACTACAGAGTGGAACTGTTGATGAGGCACTGTTTCTGCTTGCCCTGATGCACGACCTCAAACAGGGTAATAGTGAACTAAAATATCGGGTAGCAAAAACTGGCGGGTGGTCAAATTACCTGTTCACTGTTGGTAATAGTGAGACCACACAGGTGCCAGCTGGAGAATTCAAAACTGTACATATCATTCGCCAAAAAGAGGGGAAACGTACATTTGAGCTGTGGGTAGCACCAGAACTGGACTATCTGCCAGTACAAGTTGAATATCGAGAAAAAGATGGGACTCTATTTCAGCTTCAGCTCAGAAGCAGCTCTATCCTCCAGTAGCCCCAAGTAACAATAGATGAAAACCGATCAGCTGATCTATTCACCCTACTCCGATAGATGGATAGAACGGAGATGGCCTTGATATTCTTGATGTCCCCGGAATTCAGTCCAGCCTTTCTTAGTAGATCGAAAATTACGAGTAACTCTTCATCGAGCCCTTCGCGCAGCGATCTGCTCATAATGCTGCTGAAAATCGGTACGTAGAGAATTCTGCTCCAGCAGGCGCTACAGCCGGGTTTCGATAACCTGCTTCAGGTTCTGTACCATTGTACGCTTCCTGAGGCGGTCACCACGATCTGGCGTACAGCATAATCGTAAGCATCAGCTGGTAGATCCGGATTTAGCTCAACCAACTTTTCCCGCAGTGGCCTGATAAGTACTACATCACAGTCCGAGTCCCGGCCGAGCGTGCCGTCCGGCCCGAAGGTCTCGTTATTGTAGCCGTACACCGAATCCCAACCGAGTTCATTTTCTAAATATTCGGCTGTCGTTTGTTGAACCAGGGTGTCTTCGGTGTAAGGCATCAGCGACTCTCCCACAAACAGGCGATGGGAACAGCATACAGATCCTCTCCAAAGGGAGTAATCGCATCCCCATCGTAAAGCAGAACACCCACAGCAAAACGTCTGCCCGCACCATTTTTCAGCTTACGCAATCCTTTGAAATCATCAGACACCACCGTGGAGGCTGCCTTAACCTCAACCCCAGAAAGCTTGCCCCCAGACTCCATCACCACATCCACTTCGGCCCCGTCCTTGTCACGAAAATGATAAAAGTTCACGGGTTCTTCTTGCCAGCTTGCATGACGCCGCAACTCCTGATAGACAAAGGTTTCCAGCAACTGTCCATACAGAGCACGATCATCCCACAATGTCTTTGCATTCACCCCAAGCAAGGCGCAGGCCAGTCCGGTATCACCCAGATGTAACTTGGGCCTCTTAATAAGGCGACGCAGACGATTACTATGCCATGGAGGCAACTCGTCTAGTAAAAAAATTCTCGCCAGCAACGTCATATAGTCACGGATAGTGGGGCGACTCAATTGAAAGGGTGCAGCCAGATCGGTGACATTCAGTAGCCTTGCTGTTTGCCCCGCTGCCAATGTCAGAAGCCGCGGCAAAGCATCCAGAGCGTTGATGCGCGCCAAATCACGCACATCACGTTGCACCAGAGTATCGATATAGTCACGATACCAGGCCGCGCGGCGACCTTCTGTGGCGCGCGCCAACGCAGCAGGATAACCGCCAGCGACCACAAGTCCAGCCAGTTCCCTAGCCATACGACCACCGGATTTCCCTACCTTAAACCCATTACCAAACAGGTTCGCCAGAAACCGGGGCTCAGATCCAGCCAGTTCGGTACGGGACAACGGATGTAGCCGTAAAATCTCCATACGGCCCGCCAGTGAATCACCCAGTTTAGGCACCAGCAGCACATTGGCCGAACCCGTCAGGATAAACCTGCCTGGCTGACGTTTAGCATCGACACTAGCCTTCAATGAGGTAAACAACTCCGGTACGCGCTGCACTTCATCCAGCACCACCTTTTCAGGCAAATCCGCAACATAGCCCACGGGATCCACCTGCGCGGAAGCCCGTTGAACATCGTCATCAAAGCTCAGGTAGGTAAAACCATCCGCATCACCCACCTGCTGAGCTAATGTAGTCTTGCCGCACTGCCGCGGCCCGTGGATCAAGACCACTGGCGTATCTGCCAGTGCATCATTGACTCGTGACAGCAGAAAGCGTGGATGCAAAACAGGCTTGTTCATGTTAACCAAGTGTAACTGCGGGCACGGCTAAATGAAAGGTTTAATGCGTCTATTTGAAAGGCATTGTGCCGTCCGTTTGTATTGAATTTGCAGCAAGCGGAACCTCAACCATCTCGACACCAGACTCCTGAAAAATTGTTCTGGTCAGAGCAACGCTATCTTCCCAACGTGACATATCATCTGGAATAGTGGTCACTACTCTCGTTATCCCTGTCTGAATAATCTTTGCAGCACACCGTGAACATGGCGGCAGCGGATAGACGTAGATCGTATTGCCAGTCAGATCAGAGTTTGCGAAGAGAAGTGCGTTCTCTTCTGCATGAAGCACAAGAGAATACTTTGTCTCCCGGTCATGCAGACGATGGTCATCCGACAACCCTTGCGGAAAACCATTAAAACCTAACGAGACAACCCGTTTGTCATTGGCAATTACTGCACCAACCTGAGTGCTTGGATCCTTCGACCACTTCGCCACATGGGCAGCCAGCCCCAGAAAACGCCGATCCCACTTCCCCAACTCAATACTCATCAGATATCACTCCACTTCCCTGTTATTGTGCGGAGAGAAGTATATCCTGACCATAAAAAAACCGCCATGAACGCAAAGGGCTCATAGCGGCTATATACAGCTTGTTTCTATCCGTTACTGAATGACGATATTCGGGAATTTCGTAGTGAAATCCCTCTTCTGTTGTGCAAGTTTAGCTGTGGAACGACGTGCAATCTCACGATATATGCCGGCAATATGCCCCTCAGGATCTGCAACAACCGTTGGTTTTCCGTCATCAGTATCGCTACGAATTGCCTTGTCCAGCGGTAGTTCGCCGAGGAAATCCACATGCCCCTCTTCTGCCATACGACGTCCACCGCCCTCTGCAAAAATATGCTCTTCATGACCACAGTTTGAACAGATATGGATACTCATATTCTCCACCACACCAAGAACCGGGACCTCAACCTTCTCGAACATCTTCAGACCCTTGACCGCATCCAACAGAGCTATATCTTGTGGGGTAGTTACAATAATTGCACCACTAACAGGAATCTTCTGCGCTAACGTCAACTGGGTATCACCAGTACCTGGTGGCAGATCAATAACCAGATAATCAAGATCATCCCACTGTGTATCCTTAAGTAACTGCTCAAGTGCCTGCGTGACCATCGGACCACGCCAGATCATTGGGGTATCCTCCTCAACCAGATACCCAATTGACATGGATTGCAGATCGTATGATTTAATTGGCATAAGAACCTTGCCATCTGGTGACTCCGGCTTGGCGCCATGAGCACCCAGCATGCGTGGCTGACTTGGACCATATATATCTGCATCCAGCATCCCCACATTAGCCCCCTCTGCAGAGAGCGCAAGAGCAAGATTTACTGCAGTTGTAGATTTACCAACACCACCTTTGCCTGATGCAACTGCGATAATGTTTTTAACGCCGTCAACAGCTTGAACACCTTTCTGAACCGCATGAGAGACGATGCTCCAGCCTACATTAACTGCTGCTTCAGATACTCCATCCACTGCATTCACTTTTTCAGCAACGGCCTCGCTCAGGGTATCTGCATATCCTTTGGCAGGAAACCCCAACTCAATATCTACAGTCACTTTTCCGCCATCAATTACCACATCCTTTACTGCCTTTGCAGAGATAAGGTCTGTATCAAGATAAGGATCAATATAGGCACTGATTGCGGACTCTACTGCCTCGCGGGTCACTTCGGACATGGGAAAACTCCAGATTAATTTTGATTTAACAGAATTTGCTGATGTTACCATATTCACCCTATTCAATAGAACAAATAGTTGATAATTTTTGTTGGTTATTATGGTCTGTTGTAGCATAGTTTGGTTCATGCTCTTGTTGACGACAAAAGCATGTGTAGTTTGCTCTCTAATTGGTTAAAATCACTGAATTACATTACAAATAAAATTATAAGAAGAGTGCCCTACTCGTCTGGGTTCAATAACAAATGTCCAATTCATCCCCTCGTAACATCCTGATAACCAGCGCCCTCCCCTATGCCAATGGAAGTATCCATATTGGACATATGGTCGAGTATATTCAGACCGATATCTGGACACGTTTTCAGAAAATGCAGGGGAACAATTGTTACTACGTCTGTGCTGATGATGCCCACGGCACCCCAATAATGTTGCGCGCCCAGAATGAGGGAGTTACGCCGGAGGAGCTGATCGCCAATGTTGCCAAAGAGCACAAGGCAGATTTTGATGACTTCCTGATCGATTTTGATAACTTCCACTCTACCCACTCTGATGAGAATCGCGAGCTTTCCACCGAGATATATCAGAAATTACGGGACAATGGTTACATAACAACACGCACCATTGAACAGGCGTACGATCCGGAACGGGAGATGTTTCTGCCGGACCGCTTTATCAAGGGTACATGTCCAAAATGTGGTGCTGACGACCAGTATGGTGACAACTGTGAGGTATGTGGTGCCACCTACTCAACCTCTGAATTAAAAAATGCAGTCTCGGCAGTATCCGGAGCAACCCCGGTCAACAGAGAGTCAGAACACTACTTTTTCAAGCTTACAGAGTTTGAGGAGATGCTGAAGAGGTGGACTCATGGAGGACACCTCCAGGAAGAGGTCTCCCGCAAACTTGATGAGTGGTTTGAAGCGGGACTCCAGGAGTGGGATATCTCAAGAGATGCCCCCTACTTTGGTTTCCGCATCCCTGATACTGAAGACAAATATTTCTACGTATGGCTAGATGCTCCCATCGGCTACATGGCCAGCTTCAAAAACCTGTGCGAACGTGAAGATATAGACTTTGATGCATTCTGGTCTGATGACAGCAACGCCGAGCTCTATCACTTTATTGGCAAGGACATAATCTATTTCCATGCCCTGTTCTGGCCCGCCATGCTACATGGTGCAGGGTTTCGCACCCCAACAGCAATCAATGCACATGGCTTTCTTACCGTAAATGGACAGAAGATGTCCAAATCCAGGGGAACCTTTATCAAGGCAAGGACATGGCTCGACCACCTGAACCCTGAGGCACTCCGTTACTATTTTGCTGCCAAACTTGGGCGTGGCATTGAGGATCTGGATCTCAATCTGGATGACTTTCGTGCCAGGGTCAATTCGGATCTGGTTGGCAAGGTGGTAAATATTGCCAGCCGCTGTGCCGGCTTCATAACCAAAAAATTTGATGGCAAACTCTCTGACAGCTGTAGCGAGATGGATCTGTACCAGGAGTTTGTCACCCAGGGCGACTCTATCGCCAAACATTATGAAGATCGTGATTTCGGACGCGCCATTCGCGAAATCATGGCCCTGGCAGACCAGGCAAACCGTTATATTGACGAGAAGAAACCATGGGTACTGGCAAAACAGGAAGGCAAGCAGCAGGAGGTACAGGATGCCTGCAGTGTAGGTCTTAACCTGTTCCGCGCCTTGATGACATATCTCAAGCCTGTGCTCCCTGTGATGGCAGAAAATGTCGAGAGCTTTCTAAATGCTGGTCAACTAAGTTGGGATGCACTACAGCAGCCTCTTGAGGGCACCGCTATTAATAAATTCAGACCGCTGATGCAGCGCGTAGAGGAGAAGGATACATTGGCCATGGTTGAGGAGTCGAAAGAGTCATTGCAGACAGGCGCAAAACAACCTGAAACAAAACAGAAACCTTCTGCTGATACAGTTGAGCCCATTTCACCAGAGATCCAGTTTGATGATTTTGCCAAAATTGATCTGCGTGTTGCCAGAATCGAAAAAGCGGCTCCAGTTGAGGGGGCAGATCGCCTGCTGCAACTTACTCTTGATCTGGGTAGTGAGAAGAAAAATGTCTTTGCCGGCATCAAATCCGCCTACACCCCAGAATCACTCGAGGGAAAGCTAACAGTCATGGTTGCCAACCTCGCGCCAAGAAAGATGCGCTTTGGCATGTCCGAAGGGATGGTACTGGCCGCTGGACCAGGAGGTGATGATCTCTTTATCCTCCATCCAGATGATGGCGCAACACCAGGTATGAGAATAAAGTAATAGCCAGCATACCGAGAAAATAGATTTGACTGAAATAGCCTTAATCCTTGTCAGCACAATTCTGGTCAACAACTTTGTCCTGGTAAAGTTTCTTGGCCTCTGCCCTTTTATGGGGGTCTCCAAAAAACTGGAAACGGCTATTGGCATGGGGCTTGCCACCACCTTTGTGCTGACCCTCTCTGCCGCATTAAGTTATCTGGTTAATGAATATCTGCTTATTCCTCTCGGACTTGAGTATCTGAGAACCATCGCATTTATCCTGGTGATTGCTGCTATCGTCAACTTCACCGAGATGTTTGTGCATAAAACCAGCCCTATGCTCTACCAGGTGCTGGGAATTTTTCTACCACTCATAACCACAAACTGTGCCGTATTGGGTGTTGCTCTACTCAATACCCGGGAGCAACACAGCTTTATTGAGTCTGCTGCTTTTGGTTTTGGTGCCGCCATTGGCTTTTCTCTGGTACTGGTTGCATTTGCTGCAATCCGTGAAAGGATATCTGGGGCCGATGTGCCAGAACCATTTCGTGGCGCATCCATCGCCCTTATAACTGCTGGTCTTCTCTCTATTGCGTTTATGGGCTTTACCGGATTGGTTCATGTCTAACCCGCATCTCTCACCAGATAGCGAGATGAGACGCTGATGCTAAGTGCTATTCTGGCAATCACTGTACTGGCATCTGCATTTGGTGCCCTGCTGGGCTTTGCCTCTATCCGTTACCGGATTGAGGGAGATCCAATTGTTGAAAAAATTGATCAGCTACTTCCCCAGACTCAGTGTGGACAATGCGGTTATCCAGGGTGCAAACCATACGCAGAGGCTATCGCCAAAAATGGGGCAGAGATCAATCTCTGTCCACCTGGCGGAGAGAGTGTAATGGTTGCACTGGCTGATCTGTTGGACCGTGAACCAGTTGCCCTGGAACAGGAAGAGCGGCTACCCAGTATTGCTCTGATTGATGAAAATACATGTATCGGCTGCACCCTATGCATACAGGCCTGTCCTGTTGATGCCATCCTCGGTGCCGCCAAAAATATGCACACTGTAATCACCTCTGAGTGCACAGGGTGTGAGCTTTGTCTCCCCCCTTGCCCAGTAGACTGCATTACCATGGAGCCAATCCCTGAAGAGATCAATGACTGGATCTGGCCAGCGCCATCGAGAGAGGCCGCATGATCACTCCTCTGTACAAATATCATGGCGGCATCCACCCTGCAGAAGAGAAATCGCTAACACGTAGTGAACCGGTACTACCTGTACCAGATCCGGCAGAAGTGGTCATCTCTCTCAACCAGGGGATTGGTGCTGTAAATAGACCTCTGGTCGCAGTAGGAGATCACATAAAAAAAGGGCAACGCATCAGTGAATGCTTTCATCCACTAAGTGCCCCTGTACATGCCCCATGCAAAGGCATAGTGACAGCCATCGAGATGCGTCCATTCACCCACCCTTCAGGCATGGACAATCTGGCAATAGTAATAAAGAGCGAACCTGACAACGACACAGATTCTGTTGCCGCTGAGCCGATAGATCTGCAACAGATACTTAATGATCTACCCGCAGAAGATATTGTTACGCGCATCCGGATGGCTGGAGTTATTGGGCTTGGCGGGGCTGGATTTCCAACCTCCACAAAAATACGTACCGGTACTCAAGCCAGGATCAAGACATTAATCATCAACGGCATGGAGTGCGAGCCGTATATCACCTGTGATGATCGCCTTATGCAGGAGAGTGCCGATGAGATTATTCGTGGCATTGAGGTGATTGACCATCTATTAAAACCAGAAGAGATTATGGTTGGTATAGAAGACAACAAACCGGAAGCGATAATGGAGATGCAAAAGGCAGCTGCCACATCATCATCCTCTATAGACATCGTAACCATACCTACACTCTACCCTTCCGGTGGCGAAAAGCAGCTAATTAAAATTCTGACTGGCCAGGAGGTTCCAAGTAGTGGATACGCCCATGATATCTCCGTTCTCAGCCAGAATGTTGCAACAGCACAGGCAATTTACCATGCCATTCTGGAGAAACCACTCACCCATCGCCTGGTAACTGTGACCGGTGACGGCGTCACCAGGCCGGGAAATTACAGGGTCGCCATTGGTACCCCCATCAAAACCCTGCTTGATAACTGCTTGATTAGCGATGAGCCAGTGGAGATAACAGTTGGTGGGCCAATGATGGGGTTTAAACTCCAGTCTCCAGAGAGTTCAATAATCAAGACTGTAAACTGCCTGATTGTACAAAAAATCTCTTCGTTGCCCCCCCGTCCAGAAATACGCAACTGTATTCGCTGTGGTGCCTGCAGTGATTCCTGCCCAGCCTCTCTCCTCCCTCAACAACTATATTGGGCCTCACAGTCACGTGATTTTGAGAAGACGGGAGAGCTACACATTTTTGACTGCATCGAATGTGGATGCTGCGACTACGTATGCCCAAGTAATATTCCCCTGGTCGACTACTACCGCCATGCCAAAGGGGTACTGCGAAGCCAACAGAGAGAGAAGGCAAAATCCGAGGAGGCTCGCAAACGACACGAATTCCGTGATGACCGTCTACTCAGGGAAAAAGAGGAGAAGGCTAAAAAACTGGCTAAAAAACGGGCTGCACTAAAAGCAAAGAAGAGCAGAGGAAGTGAGCAAGAGAGTGATGACAACAGTAAAAAAGAGGCTATCCGTGCCGCTATAGAGAGGACGAAAGCCAAGAAGTTGGCGAACAGCAACTCGGAAAACAGTCAGCCGACAGATAAAAAGGATGGTGCAGACAATGGCCAGAGTTAACAACACCACATCACGCGAGATGGGGACAGTGATTTTTGCCCTTATTCCGGGAATATTTGCCCTCTACTGGATATTTGGCCCGGGAGTTCTGATTCACTCAGCAATTACTGTTATAACTGCCATCATCGCCGAATCACTGATCCTGCTGACAAGAGGACGCTCGCCAATGAGTGGGGTCAGTGATCTTAGCGCCATCCTCACGGCACTGTTGCTTGCCGCTGCCCTACCCCCTCTTCTCCCTTGGTGGATGGCCGTGCTCGGAACCCTGTTCGCAATCATCCTTGCCAAACAGCTATATGGTGGACTTGGACAAAACCCATTCAATCCTGCAATGGTTGGTTATGTGATTTTGCTTATATCCTTCCCTGTAGAGATGACTAGCTGGCTTCCTCCTGCGGGGCTCGATGGGGCAACAATAAGTATGGGTTCATCCCTGAACATGATTTTTGGTATAGGTGAATCACTCCATCTGGATGCTATCAGTGCGGCAACCCCTCTTGATTCAATGAAGACAAATCTTGATCTGGGATTAACTATTCGTGAAAGCCTGGCACAAATCCCCACTGGCACTCTGGCCGGTGCAGGGTGGGAGTGGAGTAATCTTGCATTTCTATTTGGTGGATTGATTCTGTTGGCCACCAGAACCATCTCATGGCATATTCCAGTAAGCATGCTACTGGCACTACACCTGACCGCATTCACCTTCAACACCATTGACCCGGACAACTTCACAACCCCCATGTATCACCTGTTAAGTGGTGGCACCATGCTGGGAGTATTCTTTATTGCAACCGATCCGGTAACTGCAGCCACCTCACCAAAAGGGAGAATCTGGTTTGGCGCAGGCATTGGGGTACTGATTTATATCATCCGCACCTGGGGAGGTTATCCAGATGCCATCGCCTTCAGTGTGCTATTAATGAACATGTTCGCCCCGATGATTGACCACTTTACAGAACCAACAATCTACGGTGAAGAGAAAAATCCGGAGGATGATGGGTAAATATGGATAGCAAGAGCAAGGAGATTCTAAAGGTTGCCCTGCGTGGAGCTGGAGTTCTTGCGATCTTTGCATTTCTGGGCACAGCTCTGGTTGCTATAACCTATGAAGAGACCAAAGAACAGATTGCAGAAAACGAGCGCCTTGCTGTACTCAGGTTGCTTACTCAACTGGTTCCAGAGTCCAGATATGACAACAACCTGCTGGAAGATAAGATAACAGTTCCAGCTGACGAACTACTGGGGACCTCACAATCCACTCCGGCATACCTGGCCAAAAGCAGCGGGGTTATCCACACAGTACTTCTAACCCCAACCAGCGATGAAGGATATAACGGAAAGATCAATCTGCTGGTTGCAATCAATAGTGATGGATCTCTTGCCGGAGTACGGGTAGTTGGACACTCAGAGACCCCGGGGCTGGGAGACCTGATTGACATCAAGAAATCTGACTGGATCCTCTCCTTCAATGGATATTCACTTAAAAACCTCACAAAAAAACAGTGGAATGTCAAAAAGGATGGCGGTATTTTTGACCAGTTTACCGGCGCAACCATAACCCCTCGCGCAATCGTCAAGGCCGTACACAGAAGTCTACGATATTTCAGGGAACATAAATCAGTACTATTGGATAGAGGCGTAGATGATCATGCAAACTGAGGGAAGTTACAGAAAAATCATCAGTGATGGCCTCTGGGGGAACAATGCGGGACTGGTTCAACTTCTTGGGCTCTGCCCTCTTCTGGCAGTCACAACAACAACTATCAATGGTCTGGGGTTGGGGCTGGCAACCACGCTCACCCTGATCATCTCCAATCTGATGGTCTCATCCATTCGCAACATCATAACCAAAGAGATTCGCATCCCCGTATTTGTACTAATCATCGCCTGCACCGTAACCGGTATTGAGCTTGCCATGAACGCATGGTTTCATGAGCTGTTTCTGGTGCTGGGAATCTTCATTCCATTGATTGTCACTAACTGTGCAATTATTGGTCGTGCAGAGTCATTCGCTGCCCGCAACTCCCTGCTGCCATCGCTTGTTGATGCCATCAGCATGGGAGTTGGATTCACCCTTATTCTTATGTTGCTTGGTGGTATGCGTGAGGTTTTCGGCTTTGGCACCCTCTTTATCCAATCCGATCTAATGTTCGGTCAGGGAGCAGAGTGGATGACCATAACTCTGGTAGAGAATTACCGCGGCTTCCTGCTTGCCATTCTCCCCCCGGGTGCATTTATAGGTCTGGGATTAATCATTGCGGCCAAAAACAGAATCGATCAACGTGTCATAAAAGCTCGAGGGGAGAGAGAAACCGCCACTATTCCCCAAACCGTCTGACATCCTGTGAACAGAGATATAAGAGAGAAGATTTTCCATCGTCTCTCCGTAGCCATTCCCAACCCCACCACTGAACTAAACTACAGCTCCACATTTGAGCTACTGGTCTCTGTTATGCTCTCTGCCCAGGCTACAGATGTGAGTGTCAACAAGGCAACGGCAAAACTCTTTATGGTTGCCAACACCCCAGAGGCAATAATCAATCTTGGAGAGTCTGGGCTCAAACGCTACATCAGGACTATTGGACTATTCAACAGCAAGGCCAAACATCTTCTGCAGACCGCCAAAATAGTTCATAACCGGTACAACGATGAGGTACCAGACCAACGTGACGCGCTGGAGTCTCTACCAGGTGTGGGTCGCAAGACGGCAAATGTAATCCTCAATACCGCCTTTGGGCACCCTGTCATAGCAGTTGATACCCACATCTTTCGAGTATCAAACCGTACTAAAATCGCTAAAGGGAAAAATGTTCTGGAGGTAGAGAAAGGGCTAATAAAGTTTGTTCCTGCACAGTACAAGAAGGATGCTCACCATCTCCTTATACTACACGGAAGATATACTTGTGTTGCCCGTACCCCAAAATGTTCGGAGTGCTGTATTCTTGACCTTTGCGAATACAGAGAGAAGACCATCAAACCCCCATCCCATTAAGCTTTTTCAGAGATTCCTTAACATGATCTTTACCCAAAACCGTGAAGAGATCCGACGTTTTTACCTGCAGGCATGGCAGAAGAGACTACAAAAGCTGCCTCTGGAGCCTCTGGAGGTACAGCTTGTAGATATCATCCAGGCACACCCGGAATACCATAAACTGCTGGAGAGTGGAGATGATGGGGTTGAGAAAGAGTGGACCCCGGAGATGGGAGAGAGTAATCCGTTTCTCCATATGGGTATGCATATGGCAATTCGTGAGCAACTCTCGACTGACCGCCCCCCAGGCATCCGTCAAGCCACAAAAAAACTACTCAAACAGATTGGAGATGGTCACGAGACCGAACACCAGATGATGGAGTGTCTTGGCGAGACCCTGTGGCGTGGACAGCGAGATGGCAACCCCCCTGATGAGCAGTCATACCTGCGCTGTGTTGAAAAACTACACCACTGAATCAGGCTGTTCTGCACCCTCTTTCTGAGGAGGCATAAGATCCTCCTTACTGATTCCAAGCGCCAGAATGGTGTTACTGGCCACATAGATGGACGAGTATGTTCCAACCAGTACACCTACAATAAGTGCCAGAGCAAAACCGTGAATTACCTCTCCGCCGAGAAAAAACAGAGCCAGTAGCACAATCAAGGTTGTAACAGATGTCATCAAGGTACGTGACAGGGTCTGGTTAAGAGATTGATTAATGATATCGGTAGATGTCCCCTTGCGCATTTTTCTGAAGTTCTCACGTATACGGTCAAAAACCACAATAGTATCGTTTAGTGAGTAACCGATAACCGCCAGAATAGCTGCAAGAACAGAGAGATCAAACTCAATCTGCAACAGAGAGAAAACACCAAGTGTCAATAATACATCATGAATCAACGCCACCACCGATCCAATCGAAAAGCGGTACTCAAAACGGAGTGCCACATAGATCAGGATTGCAAACAGAGAGAAAAGCACTGCAAGACCACCATCCTCAGTAAGCTCCTCACCCACCTGTGGCCCCACAAACTCGACTCGACGCATCTCCACATCACCAGTACTCTTCAATGTAGCCAATACCTGACTACTGAGATCGGCAGAATTAACTCCCTCTTTTGGTGCCAGGCGGATCAATACATCCTGCGATGTACCAAAATGCTGGACAATTGCGCCACCAAAACCTGAGTCATCAAGTGCTGCACGAATATGGCTGAGCTCGGCAGGCTGTGAATACCCAACCTCAATAAGTGTTCCACCAGTAAAATCAATGCCTGGGTTAAGCTTCAGGGTGAAAAGCGAAACCGATGAAATCATGACCAGAACCAGGGAGAAGATTGTCGCAATCTTGCGCTTCCCCATAAAGTCCAGATTAAGTCCCTCTTTTAGAATCTGCATATTGTTACTCCGATCAAATCGACAGCTGTTTGACCTTACGACCACCGTAGATCAGGTTAATGACTGCACGTGTCCCCATAATTGCAGTAAACATTGAGGTGACAATACCGATAGAGAGGGTCACCGCAAACCCCTTGATAGGGCCAGTACCGAATGCAAAGAGGACAATTGCTGCAATCAGGGTTGTTACGTTGGCATCCATAATGGTAGAGAAGGCCTTGTCATAGCCGGCATGAATACTTGCCTGTGGGGAATTCCCGGAACGCAGCTCTTCACGAATACGTTCGAAGATGAGTACATTTGCATCCACCGCCATACCAACTGTCAACACAATACCGGCAATACCCGGCAGTGTAAGTGTTGCCTGAATTAGCGATAGCACCGCCACAATAAATACAAGATTAAATGATAGCGCAAGGTTGGCAACCAATCCGAATACCCTGTAGTAGATCGCCATAAATATCAGAACCAGGACAAAACCAATCATTACCGAGAGGAAACCCTTGTCGATATTATCCTGCCCAAGACTTGGGCCAACAGTACGCTCTTCAACAATCTCCATGGGTACAGCCAGAGCACCCGCACGCAACAGTAGCGCAAGATCCCGCGCCTCTTCGGTACTATCCAGCCCGGTCACCTGGAAACGCTTGCCAAGTTGATCACGAATAACCGCCACATTGATCACCTCCTGCTTCTTCTTGCGAATCCGTATCCGTTCACCATCTACCAGCTGTGTCTCCATTTTGGTTTCGATGAAGACAACCGCCATGCGCTTGCCAATATTGTCTCGCGTACCATTGGACATGCGTCTGGCGCCCTTGCCATCCAGGGTAATAAATACTGCTGCACTTCCTGACTGCTGCTCAATGCCTGAGGATGCATCAATTACAGAGTCACCAGTCAACAGTACGCGACGCTTCAATAGAACCGGGGTTCCATCACGCTCCTTGTACAACAGTGCACCGGCTGGCGCTCGACCCTGTTCAGCAGCCTCATAGGGGTCATGCCCCTCCGCCACCAGACGGAACTCCAGGGTTGCGGTTGCTCCAAGAATCTCTTTTGCTCGCGCTGTATCCTGCACCCCAGGCAGTTGTACAACAATACGATTTTTTCCCTGTTGCTGAATTACCGGCTCTGCTACACCAAGTTCATTAACTCTGTTTCTCAGGGTTGTAATATTCTGTTGTAGCGCAAACTTGCGAGTCTCCTCAATCTCCTGCTTGCCTATAGTTAAAACCAGCACCTGCAAACCGTCATTATCACGCTCCTCACGCAACAGACGCGGATACTCCTGTTTGATACGTTTGCCAGCAACCTCACGGGCACCGCTATTGGCAAAGCGCAGAATAACGCCGCCTTCACTGCCACGACCAATACTCTTGTAGCGAATCTTCTCCTTGCGCAAGATGACACGCAAATCACTTACATAACGCTGCTCAGCCTTGGTGATAGCCTCATCCATATCCACCTCCATCAGGAAGTGAACACCACCTCGCAGATCCAAGCCAAGATACATTGGCTCTCCCCCAAGGCCTCGCAACCACTCTGGCGTAGTCTGGGCAAGATTCAGAGCTGTAACATACTGGTCACCAAGCTCCTGACGAATCCAGTCCATCCCCTTAAGCTGATCCTCTGTACGGTTGAATCTGGCCAGCAGCTTTCCCCCCTCATGCTCTACTGATTTAAACGGAATGTCTCGCTGCTCCAATATGGACTTCACTCTGGATTGAGTGGCTGGAGTCATCTCTCCCCTTTCTGCAAGTGAGATTTGAACTGCAGGATCCTCTCCATAAAGGTTGGGAAGTGCATAAATTGCTGCAATCAGAACCACAAGGGCGATCAGCAGACTTTTCCAGAGTGGGTATTGGTTGATCATTGGTTTTGGCTACTATTTATTGGACTTCAAGGTTCCCTTCGGCATCAACTGTGAAATCTGAGGTTTCTGGATAGTAAGAGTTACTCCATCGGCCACCTCAAGATCAACGAAGTTCTCTCCAACCCTGCGAATCTTGCCGAGTATCCCCCCTGTTGTTACTGCCTCATCCCCCTTGGAGAGCTCGTTCACCATATTGCGGTGCTCTTTAGCCTTCTTCTGCTGAGGACGAATCAGCAGAAAATAGAAGATCACAAAAAGAATCACCATAGGCAGAATCCCGGTCCATGCCGGCGCCTGCTCTGCAGCCGCACCAGCGGCCACAGCATCAGAAATCAAAAAACTCATAATAAACACTCCTTTGTTACAGCTCCGTTTAAACAGCAGAGAATAGTACCCTACTCACCCCCCTATTTCGAGCGCTCTCCCGAGCGTCCCTGATAAAAATCTCTCACAAAATCA
>NZ_CEYDPX010000009.1:47984-53767 GCF_982804495.1 Candidatus Thiopontia autotrophica
CCCCTATTTCGAGCGCTCTCCCGAGCGTCCCTGATAAAAATCTCTCACAAAATCATCTACCGTTCCCATCTCGATTGCACCCCGCAATCCACTCATCAGCTCCTGGTAGTAGTAGAGGTTGTGGATGGTATTCAACCGTGCCCCCAAAATCTCATTGGTACGCTGCAGATGGTGCAGATAGGCTCGACTGTAATTTCTACAAGTTTCGCATCCACACTCTGAATCCAGCGGACGAGGATCCATCTTGTGGCTGGCGTTACGAATGCGTACATCCCCTCTGCGGGTAAAGAGGTGACCATTGCGTGCATTTCTGGTCGGCATCACACAATCGAACATATCCACCCCACGCAATACCGCCTCTACAATATCCTCCGGCTTTCCTACACCCATTAGGTAACGGGGGTGATCCTCTGGCATCTCGGTTGAGAGATGGTCCAATATACGGATCATATTCTCCTTGGGCTCGCCTACCGAGAGACCGCCAATTGCATAGCCATCAAACCCGGTCTCTACCAGTCCAGCCAGTGACTCCGACCTCAACTCCGTATACATCCCCCCCTGCACAATACCAAACAGTGCGCTATTGGAATCCCCGTGTGCATCCTTGCAACGGACTGACCAGCGGCTGGAGAGCTCCATCGAGATCCGTGCCGTCTTCTCATCTGCCGGATATGGGGTGCACTCGTCAAACACCATGACAATATCGGACCCTAGCGCATGCTGAACTGCTATCGCCTCCTCTGGACCAAGAAACACCTTGCTACCATCTATTGGGGAGCGAAAATCAACCCCTTTCTCGGATATCTTGCGCATATCACCAAGACTAAAGACCTGAAACCCACCCGAATCGGTCAGGATTGGAAGATCCCAATGCATAAAGTCGTGCAGATCACCATGTGCCTTGATCACCTCGGTACCTGGGCGCAACATCAGATGGAAGGTATTACCGAGAACAATCTCGGCACCCATACCCTTCAGCTCTTCCGGAGTCATTGATTTGACCGTACCGTACGTCCCTACCGGCATAAATGCCGGGGTCTCTACATTGCCACGCTCAAAAGATAACTGTCCTCTTCTGGCCAACCCATCCTGATGAGTTTTTTTAAACCTCACTGCTCTGCCCTTCCTGTCAAAAACATTGCATCCCCATAACTGAAGAAACGGTATCTCTCATCAACCGCATGTCTGTATGCATCCATAACCTGCCTGTAGCCTCCGAATGCCGTAACCAGCATCATCAATGTTGATTCGGACAGATGAAAATTTGTCAGTAAAGCATCTACTGTTTTGAACCTATATCCCGGAGTAATAAAAATATCCGTCTCTCCGGAAAATGGTGCTATCTCTCCATCCCTGGATGCACTCTCCAGACTACGCACTGCGGTGGTTCCTACAGCGATCACCCGACCACCGGCAGCCCTGGTAGAGCGCACCTGATCACAGAGCTCCTCACTCACCTCAAACCACTCACTATGCATAACGTGGTCTTCTATATGTTCTGCCCGCACCGGCTGAAAAGTTCCTGCCCCCACGTGAAGAGTTACAAACCCACTCTTCACCCCCATATCCGACACCTGTTGAAGCATATCCTCTGTAAAGTGCAGGCCTGCTGTTGGTGCCGCCACCGCCCCATGATGGCGGGCATATACAGTCTGATAACGCTCTCGATCATCCTCATCAGCCTCCCGCTCAATATATGGTGGCAGCGGTATTCTTCCCACCTCCTCAAGCAGCTCAACAACACTTCTTGAACCAAAAAATCGCACCTCAAACAGCTCTCCACTACGACCGACAACCTCAGCCTCTATCTTCTCCTCCAACAACAGACGTCCGCCAGGTTTTGGAGATTTACTGGAACGCAGATGGGCAAGCAGACAGTGCTCATCCAGTATCCGCTCCACCAGCAACTCCACCTTGCCACCACTCTCTTTTTTACCAAAAAGGCGGGCTGGAATCACTCTGGTATCATTAAAAACAAGCAGATCATCTGCCTTAAGTAACGATAATATCTTATTGAATTCACTATCAATAACCCCGTCATCCTGATCAACAACCAAGAGACGACTCTCACCCCTGTTTGCAGGAGGAGTCTGTGCAATCAGCTCATCAGGAAGATCAAATTGAAAGTCACTCTTGCGCATGGCGCGCTAGGATACTACAGCTTGAGCGCATCCTGTAGTAAATACCCCACTTCACCGCCACCCCAAACCGTGGCAAAATAACCTCCAGACAGAACCACAACGAAACTACTAAACTATGAAATGGATTGGTGCACACGTTAGTACCGCAGGGGGTGTACAAAATGCGCCTGAAAACGCCCACAATATTGGGGCGAAGGCATTTGCCCTCTTCACCAAAAACCAGAGACAGTGGAACGCAAAACCACTTACCACCGAGCAGATTGATGGCTTTCAGGCTGCGATGGAAAAATATGGCTATAGCGCCAACCAGGTGCTTCCACACGATAGCTACCTGATCAACCTTGGCCACCCCGAGGAGGATGCACGCAGGAAATCGCTAAATGCATTTATCGACGAGCTGGAGCGCTGCCACCAACTTGGCCTTACCCTGTTAAATTTTCATCCCGGTAGCCATCTTCGCAAAATAGATGAGGAGCAGTGCCTGGACCTTATTGCTGAATCAATTAACCACGCACTTGAAAATACCACAGGGGTAACAGCTGTAATCGAAAACACCGCCGGACAGGGCTCCAATATGGGGTACCGCTTTGAACACCTGGCACACATTATCGACAAAGTTGAGGATAAGGAGAGGATTGGTGTCTGCATCGATACCTGTCACAGCTTTGCGGCCGGTTATGACCTGCGCACCGCTGATGCCTACAGTGAGACCATGGGAGCCTTTGACGAAATTGTCGGCTTCAACTATCTGCGTGGCATGCACATAAATGACTGCAAATCAGAGTTTGAGAGCAGGGTTGATCGCCACCATAGCATCGGCCAAGGCACTATCGGCCTGGAGGGGTTCCGATCAATTATGAATGACGAGAGAATTGACGAGATTCCAATGGTGCTGGAGACAATAAATAGTGATATCTGGAGAGAGGAGATTGAGCTTCTTTACGGTATGATCAACCAAACATAATTTTGTATATTCAATATTTGGGGCGGAGGGTAACCTAATGGAGATTAATAATTTCAAGGCCTATTGTGATCAGTTCGATCGGGCCAGCAGTGAACTCAAGCTTGATAAAGACCTCGCCACTCTCCTCAAATATCCCGACCGTGAACTCAGTGTCGATCTACCGTTGGTTAGAGACGACAAATCCCTTACCGTACTGCGCGGATACCGCATACAACATAACAATGCTCGTGGCCCCTTCAAGGGTGGATTGCGTTTTCACCCCTGTGTCGACAAGGATGAGGTTCGTGCCCTCTCGGCATTGATGACATTCAAGACCGCACTTATAGATATCCCTTTTGGCGGTGGCAAAGGTGGCATCCAGGTTGATCCGGAAGAGCTTAGTACACGTGAACTTGAACAGCTAACCAGAACATTTGTGCGGGCAATCAAGCCCATCATCGGTGTTCATACCGACATACCTGCCCCTGACGTCAATACCAACGCCCAGATCATGGCCTGGTTTATGGATGAATATAGCGAGACCCATGGTTACACCCCGGGAATTGTGACCGGCAAACCAATCAGTCTGGGAGGTTCCCTGGGACGAGAGGCCGCCACCGGCTATGGCACATCTATCATTCTGCGCGAGGTTGCACAACACAGAGGGATAGAGCTGAACGGTGCTACTGTTGTCATCCAGGGGTTCGGCAATGTCGGGACCTGGGCTGCACACCATCTACACAAATTTGGATGCAAGATAATAGCTGTCAGTGACCGCAACGGAGGGATCGTAAACAATAACGGTCTGGATATTGGTGCGCTCCTTGAACACAAAAAAGAGAGTGGTTCAATCCATGGTTTTGACGATACAGAGTCTATAGATAACGAGGCTATTCTCCGTCTTCCATGCGACTTCCTGATTCCTGCTGCCCTTGGTGGAGTAATCCACAAGATGAATGCCAATGAACTGCGGTGCAAGGTAGTGGTGGAGGCTGCAAATGGTCCTACTACCCCCCCAGCTGATGATATCCTCAGGCACAAAAACATACCGGTAATCCCGGATATTCTCGCCAACAGCGGTGGGGTTGTCGCGTCCTACTACGAGTGGGTGCAAAACCTGCAACAACACTACTGGGACGAGGAGCTGGTGAACAAAAAACTTGAGACAAAACTGGTGAATGGATTCTATGAGGTTGCAGCTCTGGCCCACTCAAGAGAGGAGCTATCCTACCGAACCGCTGCATTTATGATTGCAATCAAAAGAGTTGCCGATGCAGTCACCCTGCGGGGACGAATTAGTTAAATTATCTACACTCAACCTCTGATGCCTCCCAAAAATCCCTGCCATAATCGATAAAGATCTCCTCCCCGGGGCGAATTCTCTTCAATGCCTCAATGCGCGCTTTTTTCCAGCGGGTAGAGACCACAAAGTGGGCGTTAGGCTTTTCTGAATGGTTTACATAGCGCGTATAGCCATCCCCCACAATCAGGCAGTCACGGCAAACCCAGAGCAGGTAGTGAGAGTCAATATATGGCTCCGTCTCAGACTGTGCATCAGTGATAATCTCACCCAGATATGGGCCAATAGTATCGTTCTTGTACAGAGTCACGCCAGCAAACAGCCCCTGACCACAACCAGGAATTGTAGATGGAGCAACCTCAAAATGGCTCTCTTCATAAATAACAGACCGACGCGACATTTCACCCTCCAAAACAGCATTCAATTGCTCAATTGAATTGATTTTTAACTATCCCTGTGATACAATGAGAGATGTTACAGTGAACCTAATTACAACTACAAGACCTCAGGGGTTTTCATGAAAAAATTAAATCTTGTTATGAGCACGGTAATCGCCGCATTGATTGCCGGAAGCGCAGTAACCACTGCCTCTGCTGCAGAGGGCGGCGCGGACAAAGCTGCTCCAACACAACAGCAGGCCTCGCCTCGCCAGAGCCGACCACAAAACCGTCCCCCAATGCCTTATGGCGGAATGCCACCCTACGGCATGATGCCTCCACAAGGGATCTCTCCTTATGGCCCCGGACCCATGCCATACGGTATGCCTCCACAGTACGGTATGCCTCCACAGGGAATGGCACCTTACGGTGGACCAGGAATGAATCCTTACGGCCCACCAATGGGTTACAGAGCACCAAATTATGGTCCTAACCAGTACAACTCCCCAGGCTTTAGCCCCTCTTTCAACCCACCAACCATGGAGCCACCATGGGGAAATGACAAGAGCCTTGATATGAGCCCAATGCGTTTCTGGCCAGTACCAGGCACAGGAAACCCATGGCACCACAAACCATGGGAGCCAGGTGCACCATGGGGTGACTCCGACAAGTTCTCTGATCCACCAGATGAGGCCTTCCATGAGGCAGAGGATTTTCTTGCCGATGCCCCAAGAATGCCAGGTGGTTGGGAACTTCCAAACATCTCCATGCCAAGCCCATTCGAGATCGGAGAGCAGGTTGGAGACCAGAGCTGGCTATTGCCTGAAAACTTCAAGATGCGTGATCGCAAGCGCCCCTCCCGCTACCGCAAGTACTTCCCCAACGAGAAGTAGGCGGTTGGCAGTAGACGATTATGGGAGTCTGGGGCTGTCCGCACGAGGCCGACGGGAACTGTCAAAAAGTCCAGGATGAGCAGTGTGATCCGGGGATGAAGGGGTGTGTTCTGGCTGGCCGTTTTCGCT